>NZ_JBLWIT010000116.1:0-160043 GCF_048381435.1 Rhodococcus mengyinensis
TCACCAGCCGCGTTCGGCGAGCCGGTGCGGGACGGGGATGTCGTCGACGTTGATCCCGACCATCGCCTCACCCAGCCCACGGGAGACCTTCGCCAGCACGTCCGGGTCGTCGAAGAACGTGGTCGCCTTCACGATCGCCGCGGCCCGCTCCGCCGGGTTACCCGACTTGAAGATCCCCGACCCGACGAACACACCCTCCGCACCGAGCTGCATCATCATCGCCGCATCCGCCGGGGTGGCGATGCCACCGGCGGTGAACATCGTGACCGGCAACTTCCCGGCCTTGGCGACCTCGACGACCAGATCGTACGGGGCCTGCAACTCCTTCGCCGCCACATACAGCTCGTCCTCGCTCAGCGAGGTCAACCGGCGGATCTCCCCACCGATCGTCCGCATGTGCGTGGTCGCGTTCGACACGTCACCGGTACCGGCCTCACCCTTGGACCGGATCATCGCCGCACCCTCGGTGATCCGCCGCAGCGCCTCACCCAGATTGGTGGCACCACACACGAACGGGACGGTGAACTGCCACTTGTCGATGTGATTGGCGTAGTCGGCCGGGGTCAGCACCTCCGACTCGTCGACGTAGTCGACCCCGAGGGACTGCAGGATCTGCGCCTCCACGAAGTGCCCGATCCGGGCCTTGGCCATCACCGGGATCGACACCGCGGAGATGATGCCGTCGATCATGTCCGGATCACTCATCCGGGACACCCCACCCTGCGCCCGGATGTCCGCGGGCACCCGCTCGAGCGCCATCACCGCGACCGCACCGGCGTCCTCGGCGATCTTCGCCTGATCGGGGGTGACGACGTCCATGATGACCCCGCCCTTCAACATCTCGGCCATGCCACGCTTGACGCGCGCCGTACCGACGGCGGAATTGTTCACGACTGTCTCCTCTGATGACGATGGGTATGCGGCTTCTGTTGCGCAGCCGCCAGCAGTTCGATGTCCGAGCCGCCGAGCGTCTCCACGGACTCGATGCGCTTCTCGGCCTCCGCGACCGACTCGTCCGCGGAACCGATCGGGGGAGCAGCGGACAGTGATTCGTCGTCGCGACCGCCCTTGCCGAGCAACTTCCGTACCTCGTAGCTGATCAGGATGACGATCAACGTCAGACCGCTCATGAGGAACTGGGAACGGGTGGTCGGCAGGAACGCCATCGCGAGGATGACGGTGGCCATCAGGGCGATGGTGGCGTAGCTCAGCCACGGGAACAACCACATCCGCAGTTGCAGTGCGGCCGGGTCTTCGCGCTCGAGTCGACGCCGGAGCACCACCTGGGAGATGGCGATGAGGAGGTAGACGAAGAGCGCGACGGCGCCGTACGAGTTGACGAGGAAGCCGAAGACGACGTCGCCCCACACGTAGGTGCAGGCGACGGAGACGTATCCGACGGTGGTGCCGAGCAGGATCGCACGACGGGGCACGCCGTTGCGGGACAGCGTCGTGAAGAACTTCGGGGCGTCGCCGTTGCGGGTGAGCGCGAACAGCATTCGGGACGTGGTGTACAGCGCCGAGTTCAGGCAGGACAGGACCGCGGTGAGGACGATGAAGTTCATGATCGTCGCGACACCGGGAATTCCGAGGACCTCGAGCACCGCGGCGTACGGACTCACCCCGACGCTCTCGGTGTTCCACGGCTGGATCGTGACGACCACGAGAATCGAACCGACGTAGAACGTCACGATCCGCACCACGATCGACCGCATGGCGTGGGCGACAGCACGCTTCGGCTCCTCCGACTCGGCGGCCGCGATCGTCACGATCTCAGCTCCGGTGTAGAAGGCGACGCAGGGGACGACCGCGGCGAGCACCGCGCCCCAGCCGAGCGGGGTGAAGCCGCCGTGGTTCACGAGGTTGCCGAGCCCGGGCGTCGAATCGGGCCACAGTCCGGTGATCCAGAGGGCGCCCATCCCGAGGAACAGAACGATCGCCACGACCTTGATCGACGAGAACCAGTACTCGAACTCGCCGTAGGAGCGGGCAGACACCATGTTGGTGGCCGTGAGCAGGAGCATCAGCCCCAGACTGAGGAGCCACAGCGGGATCATCGGCAGCCAGAGCTGCAGGATCCGGCCACCGGCGATCGCCTCGACGGCGACCACGATCACGAAGAAGTACCAGTACATCCACCCCGTCGCGAACCCGGCGCGACGCCCCAGGGCCTGGCGGGCGTAGACGTAGAACGATCCGACCACCGGCCGGGCCACCGCCATCTCCGCGAGCATCCGCATGATCAGCAACGTGATGATGCCGGCGATGAGGAAGGAGATGATCGCGCCGGGGCCGGCCCCGCCGATGACGACACCGCTGCCCACGAAGAGACCGGCGCCGATCACCCCGCCCAGGGCGATGAGGTTCATGTGCCTGCGTTTCAGGCCCTTGCCGAGACCTGAACTGTCGGTGTGTCCGGGAACGGTACTGTCCACATTTCCTCCAGAAGGCGCTGCCGGGACCCTCGACCGACACGACCTCGTCGGTCGTACGTCGATGCGGGCACCCACCGGTTCAGCGACCCAATCGTATGTGTGATCCACATCACTTATTTCAGTGTTCACCTCACACTACGACTGGCGCCAGAACTCGCCCAGAGCCAGTTGCCACGCAAGCGATGGGACCAGTTCGACCGCGGAACCGCCGATCGAGAACGCCCCTGAACTGGGCGGACAGCGATCGCCACCGGGAGGTGCGTGTTCACACAGCCCGGCGGCACGGGTTCCCGGCACATCTGGATCCCCCGGCGCCGGCGCTCATCCACGAGGCCGTGCAACGCCCTTACCCTGTGACCAGTGGTAACGAACTGGTCCTCAGACGTGCCGTCGAACTGGCACTGTGCTGCCCACCGGACCCTCCATACAGTGTTGTGCATCACATCAACAGTTCAGTTCGCGGTGGATCGTCTCCCGTATCTCCGCCGGCACTGTTCTCCGTTCCAACCGCCCGACGATCCGGCCCCGGATCGCGATGGCGACCTGACGATTCCGGTCAGCGCACAGTGGAGGAAAACGTGACTTCAACACCACCCCCGGTCCAATCCCAGGACTCCGGCCTCGGAAAGGGCCTGAAGAAACGGCACATGAACCTCATCGCCCTGGGCGGCGTGATCGGTGCCGGATTGTTCGTCGGCAGCGGCGTCGTCATCGAGAGCGCAGGCCCGGCGGCGATCGTGTCGTTTCTCATCGCGGGGGTCATCACACTCCTGATCATGCGGATGCTGGCCGAGATGGCGGTGGCCCGGCCGGTGGTCGGATCGTTCTACGTGTACGCCAGGGAAGCGCTCGGCAATCGCGCCGGCTTCTCCGTCGGCTGGATGTACTGGTACTTCTTCGTCATCGTCGTCGCCGTCGAAGCCATCGCCGGCGGCCGAATACTCCAGCTCTACCTCCCGTCCGCGCCGCTGTGGATCCTCAGCCTCGGCCTTCTCGTCATCCTGACCTGCACCAATCTCGTGTCAGCGCGGTCGTTCGGCGAATTCGAATACTGGTTCTCGTCGATCAAGGTGATCGCGATCGTCCTCTTCCTCGGGTTGGGCGCACTGTGGATAACCGGACTGTGGCCGGACGCGACCCCCGGAGTGGCGAACCTCGTCAGCCACGGCGGATTCGCTCCGCTCGGCTGGGGCGCGGTGCTCGCCGCGGTCGTCCCCTGCGTGGCCTTCTTCACCGGCGCCGAGATCGTGACCATCGCGGCCGCCGAGTCCGCGGAACCCAAGAAAGCGGTCGCCCGGGCGATGCGTTCCATCGTGGTCCGGATCATCACCTTCTACGTCGGTTCCATCTTCGTGGTCGTCGCGGTGGTGCCGTGGAGCACGGAGGCCGTCGGCGTCAGCCCCTACGCGGCAGCCCTCTCCGCCCTTCACATTCCCGGTGTCGCCACGATCATGAACGTCGTCATCCTCACCGCGGTGCTGTCCTGCCTGAACTCCGCGCTGTACACCTCCTCGCGGATGCTCTTCGCGCTCACCCGCAACGGCGACGCCCCGCACATGTTCACCCGCCTGTCCGGCGGCGGCGTGCCCCGGCGCGCCATCCTCGCCGGAACGGTGATCGGTTACGCGTCGGTGATCGCGGCGTTCGTCTCCCCGGACCTCGTGTTCTCGTTCCTGGTCAACTCGTACGGCGCCGTGGCGCTCTTCGTCTACCTCATGATCGCGATCTCCCAGGTCGCGCTCCGCAAGAAGCTGGAGGCTCGAGATCCCGAGGCCCTCAGCCTGAAGATGTGGCTGTTCCCCTGGCTCAGCTACGCGACCATCGTTCTGATGGGAGCCGTGATCGCCGCCATGGCCGTGCTCCCCACCACCCGTTCGCAGTTCTGGCTGAGTGTGGTGACTCTCGCCTTCATCCTGGTCGGGTACGAGTTCCGCCGACGCAGCCGGACCAACGCCGAACGCCTCGACACCGTCACACCGCCCGCGGCCTCGCCCGCCGACGGATCCGACGCGGAACAACTCGTCGGAGTCGTCACCCGCGAGCAGCCCTGACGCACCCGCCGTACCGAAGGACAGGGACCGCACCAGCGGTCCCTGTCCTTCTCTGTGCGTCCGATGCGACATCGGCTTTTCCGGCACGACCCGCCGGGAATCGGGGCACACTTGCAGAAGACCTCGGCGGAGGAGGGCACCGTGTTCCACCGCGGAGACGACGCCGTCACCGAAGAACACTCGCTGGACGAGTCCCTGCTCGTCGAGCCCGAATCCCGGAGCCGGCCGTGGCGGGAATTCCTCGTCTCGACCCCGGGACGACTGTCCGTGCTGGGGATCGCCCTCGTGACCGCCGCGCTGGCGACCGGGGCGATCACGTCGGCGGCGATCGGTGCCCGGCAACAGCGCATCGAGACCCTGCGAACGCACACCGAACCCCTCACCTACGCGGCCGAACGGCTCTACAGTTCGCTGTCCATCGCCGACGCCGCGGCCGCCACATCCTTCATCTCGGGCGGTGTCGAGCCGATCGCCGTCCGCAATCGGTACAACCAGGCGATCGGGGACGCATCGAACGCGCTGGTCACCGCGTCGAACGGCGTAGCCTCGACAGACGCCGCGGCCCTCGCGCTGCTGTCCGAAATATCGCGGGACCTCGCCGACTACACCAGCCTGATCGCCACGGCCCGCGCCAACAATCGGTCGGGCAACCCGGTCGGCGTCGCCTATCTCAGCGACGCCTCCACGATGATGCAGGACACGATCCTGCCCGCAGCCGAGAGCCTCTACTCGGAGCAGTCGAGGACCGTCGCCGACACCCAGGTCCTCACCGCGCGGCTCCCGAGAGCCGCATCCGCCGTCGCCGTCGCCCTGCTCGTCGCGCTCGTCCTCGCGCAGGTGTACCTGGCGCGCAAGAGCAAACGCCGCGTCAATCCCGGCCTCGTCCTCGCCTCCCTCCTCGCCGCCACCCTCCTGATCTGGCTGGCCGCCGCCACCCTGGTCTCCACCGCGGCCACGGACCGGGCGAGAACCGAAGGGGCGCAACCACTCGGCACGATCACCCAGGCGCGGATCCTCGCCCAGCAGGCCCGGGCGGACGAGACCCTCGCGCTGCTGCAGCGCGGCTCCGACGAACAGTCCGAGGTCGACTACGCCCGGCGGTCGGCCGAACTCGCCGACATCCTCGGGGGGCTGCAGGACGGCGATTACGGTCCGGCGACGACACCGCCGATCGACGCCGCCGTCACCGCACTCGGCGACTGGCGGCGCGCGCACACCATGCTGCAGGAGAAGCTCGACATGGGGGACTACCCGGGTGCGAAGGCCATCGCGATCGGCCCGGCGGACTCGGCGTCCCCTGCCACGTTCGCGGCGCTCGACCAGTCGTTGCAGGACGGCATCGACCGATTCCGCAGCGAGGAACTCGACGGGATGGCCGACGCATATCGCTCGTTGTCGCTCCTCGCGGTGGGTAGCATGGTGATCGGCGTCCTCTGCGGGTTCGCCGTCGGTGGGGGGATCTGGCCCAGACTGAACGAGTACCACTGATGACGCGGGTGATTCGACCGAGACGGCGGACGCGCCAACGCGCCCTCCTCCTCTCCGCTGCCGCGGTCGCCGTCCTCGCCGCCGGATGCGCCACCCCGCAACCCCTCACGCCCACCGTCAGCGGCGACTACGCACAGGTGCCGTTGACGAGTGGGGCCGAGATCCTTCTGCCCACCGGCGACGTGCCCGAGGAGCCACCCGCACCCGACTCCTGCGGTGCCCTCGCGAGTCTCCGCCCCGCCGCACCGGACGTCCGGGCGCCGGGAAGCTCCCTGGCCGAGATCACCGCCCGCGGCCGGCTGATCGTCGGAATCGATCAGAACACCAACCTCTTCAGTTTCCGGGATCCGACCACCGGGATGCTGATGGGATTCGACGTCGACGTCGCGGGAGAGATGGCGCGGGACCTGTTCGGTGACCCCTCCCGGGTCGAATTCCGCCTGCTCACGTCCGGCGACCGTTTCGACGCCCTCCAGAACGAGGACGTGGATCTCGTGGTCAAGAGCACGTCGATCACGTGCGAACGGTCCGAGCGTGTCGCCTTCTCCACCGTGTACTTCCAGGCCTATCAACGTCTGCTGGTGCCGAAGGGGTCCGGTATCTCCGGCCCGGAGGATCTGGCGGGCAAGCGCGTCTGCACCGCCGGCGACACCACCTCACTGGACACCGTTCGCCGCGTGCAGCCCGAGGCCACGATCGTGGCGGTACCCGACTGGGACGACTGCCTCGTGGTCCTCCAGCAACGGCAGGCCGACGCCGCGAGCACCGACGACTCCATCCTCGCCGGGCTCGCCGCCCAGGACCCGAATCTGGAGATCGTCGGCCCGCCGCTCGAATCGGAGCCGTACGGCATCGGGGTCAACAAGAACCACGACGATCTGGTGCGTTTCGTGAACGGCACGCTGGATCGGATGCGCGCGGACGGAACCTGGACGAGGCTCTACGACAACTGGCTGACGGTTCTCGGTCCTTCCGCCGGACCACCCGCCCCCACGTACCGGGACTGAGGTGACACCGAGTGAGCGACGAAACCAGGCGAACACCGATGGACGACCCGCAATCCACCAGGGGTGTGCGGTTCGATCCGTTCGCGGACGACGACGATGACGACGTCCCCTCCTCACGCACGGTGCCGGACGCCGCCCACACCTCCGACCTGTCGATGCTCCTGACCAATCCCGTTCTGGCGGAGCACAAACGTTACTGCGACCGATGCAAGCGTCCCGTCGGACGTTCCACCGCCGCGCGGCCGGGCGACACGGAGGGGGTGTGCACCCACTGCGGCACCGTCTTCTCGTTCGCCCCGCAACTCGAGGCGGGTGAACTGGTCGCGGGCCAGTACGAGGTCCTGGGGTGCCTCGCCCACGGCGGTGTCGGCTGGATCTACCTCGCGCTCGACCACAATGTCAGCGACCGCTGGGTGGTGCTCAAGGGCCTGCTGCACTCGGGCGATCCCGTGGCTCAGGAGGTGGCTCTCGCCGAGCGCCGGTTCCTCGCCGAGGTGACGCATCCGAGCATCGTGAAGATCTACAACTTCGTCGAACACCCCGGGATGGACGGCAATCCCATCGGGTACATCGTCATGGAGTACGTCCGGGGCAGAACCCTGCGCGACCTGCTCACCGAACTGAAGGAGGACGCCGGGCCCGACGACCCGAAGCCGATGCTGCCGGTGGAGCACGCCATCCGCTACCTCCTCGAGGTCACGCCCGCGCTCGGATACCTGCACTCGATGGGGTTGGTGTACAACGACCTCAAACCCGAGAACATCATGATCGGCGACGACTACGACCAGCTCAAGCTCATCGACATGGGCGCGGTCGCCAGGATCGGGGATCACGGATACATCTACGGCACACAGGGTTACCAAGCCCCCGAGATCGCCACCACCGGTCCGACCGTCGCCTCCGACATCTACACCGTCGGGCGGACGCTGGCCGTGCTGACCCTCGACATGCCCACCGTCGGCGGCTGTTACGTCGACGGCCTGCCGACACCCGAGGAGGCGCCGCTGCTGGCGGAGTACGAGTTCTACCACCGGCTGCTGCTCCGGGCCATCCACCCCGATCCGGCCCGCCGGTTCGCGTCGGCCGAGGAGATGTCGACGCAGCTCGAGGGTGTCCTGCGCGAGGTGCGGGCCCAGCAGACCGGCCACCCGCAGCCGGGGTTGTCCCACCGGTTCAGCCCGCAGCGCACGACGTTCGGGACCGACCTCACGATCAGCCGCACCGACGTCTACGTCGACGGGCACCGCCGGGACGAGCGGATCAGTGCGATGAGTATCGTTCGAGCACTGCCGATTCCGTTGGTGGACCCGGACGACCCGGCCGCCCCGTTGCTCTCCGTCGTCCACAGCCGACCGAGGGAGCTCCTCGATTCACTGCGCAGGGCGAAGGAGTCGGCGGACGACGGCGTGGCGTCCACGAGCATCGAGATCCCGCTCGCCGAGGTACGCGCGCACCTCGACCTGGGGCAGCCCCGTGATGCCGCCACCATTCTCGAATCCCTCGACCACCAGCGTGAGGACACGTGGCGCGTCGACTGGCACACCGGACTGTGTGCGCTGGTGGGCGGCGACTTCGAGGCGGCGTTCACCCGGTTCGATTCCGTCCTGACCGCGCTACCGGGCGAGGAGGCCCCGAAGCTCGCCCTCGCGGCGACGGCCGAGATGTGGTGCGAATACCGCTCCGGCGAGGACATCGGGCGGTGGCGGCGGACCGCCGAAAAGTACTACTGCACAGTGTGGCGCACGGATCACGGCGCGGTGAGTGCGGCGTTCGGGCTGTCGCGGCAACTGGAGCACCGCGACGACCGGGCGGCCGCGGTGGAGGCCCTCGACGAGGTGCCACCGACATCCCGGCACTATGCCGAGGCCCGGTTGACGAGTGTGCTGATGCTCGTCCACGATCGGCCGCTCGCCGAGGTGAGCGAACGGGATCTGCAGGAGGCCGCCCGGCGAGTCGAACTGCTCGCCCACGACGAGCGCCGCGCACTCCAGACCCGGGTGCTCGTCCTCGGCGTGGCCGTCGACTGGCTGCACGCCGGCGGCATTCCCGAGACGACGCGGATCCTCAGCGTGCCGTTCACCGAACGCGGTCTGCGCACCGGGGCGGAGTCGGCGCTCCGGGCCCTCGCCCGCAAGGCCCCCGAGCGCAGGCATCGGTACACCCTGGTGGATCTCGCCAACCTGATCCGCCCGACCACGTGGCTGTGACTCCCGGACTCGGGTCACCGCACCCCGAATCCGGTGTGCTCGCGTCCCCACCGGGCATTCCACGCCATCACCTGCATGCGGTCGCTCAAAGCATCACGGCTGCGGACCGTTTCGGCCAGCTGGCCCATGAGTTCGATGATGCGGCGGCGGGCGTCCTCCAGTTCCGTTGCCAGGCGCTCCTCCTCCCTCGACCTCGCGGTGCGGTTTCTGCGCGCGACCATGGTGTTCATCTCTACTCCGATCGTGACGACGTGGCGTTCGGCTCCTCGCACCGACAACTCTGGGCCGTCTGGTACGGGTCCAGAAGATCCAGAATGACAATGAGACAGGGGACCAATCTGGACCTATGACGTAGCGCACAAGTGGTTCTGACGTCGGAGACGATTCGGTCGTAGGGTTCGAGTGCTCGCCGAAATCTCGACCGGAGGTACCCATGCGCATCCACACCGACGCACTCACGATCGCGGGCCGGGACTTCTCGTCCCGCCTCCTCATGGGCACAGGCGGTGCGGCCAACCTCTCGGTACTGGAAGAGGCACTCGTCGCCTCGGGCACCGAACTGACGACGGTGGCGATGCGCCGAGTGGACGCCGCAGGGAGAACCGGGCTGCTCGAACTGCTGGATCGACTGGGTATCGCGTTGTTGCCGAACACAGCCGGCTGCCGGGGCGCCACGGAGGCGGTGCTGACTGCGCGCCTGGCTCGTGAGGCCCTGGGCACCAACTGGGTCAAGCTCGAAGTGATCGCCGACGAACGCACGCTCCTGCCCGACGGGATCGAACTCGTCGCGGCCGCAGAACAACTCGTGGACGACGGATTCGTCGTGCTGCCGTACACCAACGACGACCCCGTGCTCGCGCAGCGCCTGGTCGACGCCGGGTGCGCCGCCGTGATGCCACTCGGGTCGCCGATCGGCACCGGACTCGGTATCTCGAACCCCCGCAACATCGAGATGATCGTCGCGCGCACCGACGTCCCGGTCATTCTCGACGCCGGGATCGGCACCGCCAGCGACGCAGCACTGGCGATGGAACTCGGCTGCGACGCCGTACTGCTCGCCACGGCGGTGACGAGGGCGTCGGACCCTCCGCTGATGGCCGCGGCGATGGCCGCAGCGGTCACGGCCGGGCACCTCGCCCGGAATGCCGGACGGATACCGAAACGGTTCTGGGCGCAGGCGTCGTCACCGGTCGCGGTGTAATCGGCGCCCCGCGAACACCGACTCGGCTAGCGTGAGCCACCATGCGGGTACACCACCTCAATTGCGGCTCGTTCTCCTCGGCGCTCATCGGGCGGTTGGTGTGCCATGTGCTGGCGTGTGAAACCGACGCGGGCATTGTGCTGGTCGACTCCGGCTTCGGGCTGGCGGACGTCGCCGATCCCACCGGACGCGTCGGCCGGTACGCGAACCTGATGGGCGCCCGGTTCCGGGAGTCGGAGACGGCGGTCCGCCGGCTCGAGAAGCTGGGCCTGAATTCTGCGGACGTGACCCACATCGTCGCGACCCATCTCGACTTCGACCACATCGGCGGCGTCGCCGACTTCCCGAACGCCACTCTGCACACCACCGCCGCGGAACGAACGGCGTCAGAAGGACGTTCGTCGTTCCGGGAGAAGGTCCGCTACCGTCCCGCCCAGCTCACCCCCGAACCCACGCTGCACACCTATTCGGGGCCGGGCGAATCCGTGCTCGGGTTCTCCGACACCTACCCGATCGCCGGTGTCGGCGACCGCATCGTGCTCGTCCCGATGCCCGGCCACACCCGCGGTCACGCGGCGGTGGCCGTCGACACCGGCGAGAAGGGCTGGCTGCTACACGCGGGCGACGCGTTCTACCACCGCAGCACCGTCGCCGCCCCCGGACAGGTGTCGCCG
Source organism: Rhodococcus mengyinensis (assembly GCF_048381435.1). Taxonomy (NCBI): domain Bacteria; kingdom Bacillati; phylum Actinomycetota; class Actinomycetes; order Mycobacteriales; family Nocardiaceae; genus Rhodococcus; species Rhodococcus mengyinensis. The sequence goes on from NZ_JBLWIT010000116.1 coordinate 11,064, forward strand.
GGAACCGAGGGTCGCGCCCTACGGGTGATGGAAGAGCTGATCGCGGTGGATCGTTCGAAGATCCGCGGCAATCATCGCCGGCTCCGGGAACTGAACAATCAGGTGGCGCCGCGGGTGCGCGTCTTCTCCGCCCACGACCCGACACTGTTCGAGGAACTGGCCGGAGAGCGGGGCTAGGCCTTCGGCCCGTGCGTGGTTGACGAGTCCCTGCACTCGTCAACCACGCACGAGCGCTACTTTGCCCATTCCAGCAGGTCGTCGGCGGACCACGTGTTCACGACCCGGTCGGCCTCGACGCCGCACCGCATCGCCCGCTCGCATCCGTACCCCTGCCAGGCGAGTTGCCCGGGGGCGTGCGCGTCGGTGTCGATCGAGAACAGGCACCCCAAATCGATGGCCAGATCGATGAGACGGCTCGGCGGGTCGCGGCGTTCGGGACGGCTGTTGATCTCGACGGCCGTGCCGTGGTCGCGGCAGGCGGTGAACACCTGCTCCGCGTCGAACGTCGACTCCGGCCTGGTCCCGCGCCCGCCTTCGACGAGGCGGCCGGTGCAGTGTCCCAGCACGTCCACCAGCGGATTCTCCACCGCCCGGACCATCCTGCGGGTCATCGCCCCGTGCTCCGCCCGCAACTTGGAGTGCACGCTGGCGACGACGATGTCGAGTTCGTCGAGCAGATCCGGATCCTGGTCGAGTGAACCGTCGTCGAGGATGTCGACCTCGATGCCGGTGAGGATGCGGAACGGTGCCAGTTCCTCGTTCAGCGCGGCGATCACCTCCAGCTGAGAACGCAGCCGCTCCGCCGACAGCCCGTTCGCGACCGTCAGGCGTGGGGAATGGTCTGTGAGAGCGCAGTATTCGTGACCCAGAGCGGCCGCGCTGCGCATCATCTCGTCGATGGGGCTGCCGCCGTCCGACCAGTCCGAGTGCGTGTGCAGGTCGCCTTTCAGCGCCTCCCGCAGCGCGCCGCCGCCGATCGGCTCCGCGTTCTCCCGTAGTTCCGCAAGATAGACGGGCACACCGTCGAGCGACTCACGGATCACGGTCGCCGTCTTGGGTCCGATGCCCGGCAGATCCTTCCAGCTGTCGGTGCGCCGGCGGACGTCCCGTTGCTCCTCGGACAGTTCGGCCACCACGTCGGCGGCACGCCGGTACGCCTTCACGCGGTGCGTCTCCGCACGCGACCGTTCGAGCCAGAACGCTGTTTCTCGCAGGGCCTGCACCGGGTCCATCGGGCTGTCGGCGTCCATGCCTCCAGTGTTGCGCCCACCCCGACGTCACCGCAACGCTTCGCGCGCCCCGTCCCGGACCGCGGTGGTGAGCGCCGCGAGGATCGGCGAATCCAGCTTCCACCGCTGCCAGTACAGCGGGACGTCGACCGGGCGGGACGGGTCGAGTTCGACGAGCCCGTGGTCGTCGCCGGTGTGTAATTCCGGCAGCAGTCCCCAGCCCAGTCCGTGGCGGACGGCGTCGGAGAACGCCGAAGACCCGGGAACGAAGTGCCGCGGCGGCTGGAGCCGGCGCCGCGTGAACCCGCGCAGGAACCGGGCCTGCAGTTCGTCCTTGCGGTCGAAGTCGAGCATCGGTGCCACCGCGAGGGCGTCCGCCGTCGGACCGTCGGGGAGCCAGCGGTCGGCGTAGTCGCGGCTGCAGAGCGCGCGGTACCGCATCGACCCCAGCTTCTCGACGGTGCAGCCCTGCACCGCCTCCGGGACGGACGTCACCGCGGCCATCACGGTGCCCTCCTTCAGCAGGGTGGTCGAGTGGAATTCGTCTTCCCGATGCAGATCGAACAGCGCCCGATGCTCCGGCGCCAGGCGGGCGAGGGCCGGAATCATCCACGTGGACAGCGAATCCGCGTTGACGACCAGCGACAGCGTGCTCGTCGTCGCCTCCTCGGGGTTGAGGGACGACATGGCCTCGCGCTCGAGGTGGGCCATCTGGCGGGCGAGCGTGAGCACGACGTGTCCGGACTCGGTGGCCCGGACCGGCTTGGCCCGCTGCACCAGGACGCGCCCGACCTGCTGCTCGAGTGCCTTGATCCGCTGGCTCACCGCGGAAGGCGTGATGTGCAGTACCCGGGCCGCGGCGTCGAAGGTGCCTTCGTCGATCACGGCCGCGAACGTGCGGAGAGAAGCAAGGTCCAGATCCATATGAAGCGATGCTAATGGCAATGAAGGATAATTAGCTGGATTGATGATCGCGGGGTTCGTAGCGTGGTTCTCATGCACTTCACCCCTGCCCTGCTCACGGCGGCCGCCGGCTTCGGTACCGGCCTGTCGCTGATCGTCGCGATCGGCGCGCAGAACGCGTTCGTCCTGCGACAGGGGATCGCGCGCAGGCACGTCCTGCCGGTGGTCGTGCTGTGCGCGGTGTCGGACGCCGTGCTCATCGCGGTCGGGATCAGCGGGATCGGCGCCGTACTCGCGCACGCTCCGGCTGCCATCACCCTGATCCGCTGGGCGGGTGCGGCATTCCTCGTCTCCTACGCGGTGCTCGCCGCTCGCCGCGCCCTCCGCCCCGGAACGCTCGACGCCACGCAGGAAATAGGATCGGCGACCCTCGCGACGTCGATCCTCACCTGCCTCGCACTCACGTGGCTCAACCCGCACGTGTACCTCGACACGGTGCTGATGCTCGGCTCGGTGGCCAACAACCAGGGCGAGTCGGGCCGATGGCTGTTCGGTCTCGGTGCCGCCACCTCGAGCGTCGTCTGGTTCCTCGCGCTCGGCTACGGCGCCCAGTTCCTGCACCGGGTGTTCGCCCGCCCCGGAGCGTGGCGCGTGCTCGACGCCGGGATCGCCGCGCTGATGCTCACCCTCGGCATCACCCTCGTCGCCAGTTAGTCGCCAGCTTGTCAACATTTTGTTGACAACGGAACTCTTGTCAACCAATACTTGACACATGCCGGATGCCGCGCTCACCCAACTGCTGTCGGACGCGATCGCCAAGGCGGACCCCGAGATCGACCCCGGACTGGACCACGACCCCGCCGCTTACCTGGCCCTCGTCCAGCTCACCTCGCAGGCACGGGAGTCGGTCGACGAACTGCTCGTCTCCGCGATCGCCGCCGCGCGCTCCGCCGGACACAGCTGGGACACGGTCGGCGCCGCACTCGGCATGTCGCGGCAGGCGGCGCAACAACGCTTCGGCAAACGGATCGGCGACGCCCCCGACACGGACCCGGACGGCCGGACCCGCCGGCTCACCCCGCTCACCGCGTTCAACGAGATGCGCATCCTCAACCACGCCGGCTCGTACGGCTGGCACTCCGTCGGATTCGGAACCCTGTTCCACACCGTTCGCAAGTCCGAGGAACAGTGGGAGCACACCCGCGTGTCGGCGCTGGCGAGCCGTCAGAAACTCGAAGCCGACGGCTGGCAGAAGGTCGGGACGTTGTGGTTCCCCTGGGCGTACTTCAAGCGCCCGTTGGGCATTCCCGCCCTCCCGGAACCGGTGAGCGGCGACTACCTGATGGAACCGTGATGGACGTCGTCGCGCGATTCGCGGCCGCCCGCATCGCGCGGCTCGCCACGGTCGGGGCGGACGGGGTGCCGCACCTCGTCCCGCTCGTCTTCGCACTCGACTCCGACACGATCTACTCCTGCGTCGACCACAAACCGAAGCGCACCACGGCCTTGCGACGCCTCACGAACATCGCGGCCAACCCCGCGGTCACCCTGCTCGTGGACCACTACGACGAGAATTGGGACCACCTGTGGTGGGTGCGGGTCGACGGTCGGGCCGAGGTGCTCGCCCCCGACTCCCCGGCGGGCGGCGCCGCGATCGACGTTCTTGCCGCGAAGTACCCGCAGTACGTCGACCGCCGACCGGACGGACCGGTGATCGCGATACACGACCTGACGTGGCACCACTGGAGTGCCCTGTGAGTACTTGTTAACCGCCCGACGTTAATAAGTACTCACGGGCGTTAGCCTCGACAGCATGCCCACAGCCCTGATCACCGGCGCGAGCCGTGGCCTCGGAGCCGCCATCGCCCGCGAACTCGCACCGACCCACGACCTCCTCCTCGGCGCCCGGTCGGCCGGGTCGCTGACCGACATCCTCGACGAACTGCAGGGCGCCACGCCCTGGCCGGTCGAGCTGACGGACTACGACGCGCTGGCGGCGGCGTGCGCCCCGATCGAGCGGCTCGACGTGCTCGTCCACAACGCCGGCGTCGCCGATCTCGCGACCGTCGCGGAGTCGGCCGTCGACCAGTGGCGGCACACGCTCGAGGCGAACGTCATCGCGGTGGCCGAACTGACACGGCTGCTGCTGCCCGCTCTCCGCGCCGCGGGTGGGCACGTCGTCCTGATCAACTCGGGCGCCGGGCTCCGCGCGAACGCCGGCTGGGCGTCGTATGCGGCGAGCAAATTCGCCCTGCGGGCGTTCGGTGACGCACTGCGCCTCGAGGAGCCGTTACTGCGCGTCACGTCAATTCACCCCGGCCGGATCGACACCGATATGCAGCGCGCGATCGTGGCCGGCGAGGGCGACGAGTACCGGCCGGAGAAGTATCTGAAGCCGTCGACCGTCGCAAAAGCCGTGCGCAACGCGGTGGAGACACCGGGTGATGCGCACCCCACAGAAATCGTGCTGAGGGTCCGCTGACAGCGAAGAAACCTGCGTGAGATAGATCACAGATTGATCTCACAGAAAGGCTTTAAGCTGCTCACAATTAGTCGCCCTACAGTTCTTCTCATCAGCAGAGGTCGCAAACGTGAGTCAGGTTCAACGAGCTGACTCCCAGGAGGTATCCCCACGATGAACACCGACCAGCGTACGTACAGCGACACCGTCGTCGCCGTCGACGGCGACGTCTTCGCGACGATGTTCACTCTCGATCTCGGTGACGGCGAGGTCGATCGCGAAGCAGTCGAGCGGATTCACGGCGGCGACTTCGACGAGTGGATCGAGGCGGCAGCGCGGTCCGGTCTGTTCACGCCCCAGGCGGTCGCGGGCCTCGTTCAGACGTGGCAGGACAACCCGAAGTCGTTGTTCGACGCCCTGCTCGTCGATGCCGACGAGATGACCCACAAGCGCTACGCGATCATCTGGGACGCGCTCGACGACGCCGACACGTTCGAGAACGTCGAGTACGCCTGACGCTCAGAACGGCCACGCGGGCACGGGCGGCAAGCCCTCCCGCGTGGGGCGCCCGATAACCCACGCCAGCAGTTCGGTGCGCGGAAGTTCCGGCACCCCGACGTCCGGATGCCTGGCCGCCAGCTCGGGCAGCTCCGATTCCAGCGTGTGCTCCACGAAGGCCGCCGGCCAGTCGGCCGCCGAGTAGCCGAGCCCCAGGTCGACGTGGTGGATCTCGAGCTCACGCCACCGCAGCACCGGCACCTGCCGCGCAGGCACCCGCTGACGCCAGTTCACCGGCGTCTCGTACAGATCTTCGGTGATCCGCCGCAGCGACTCGAGCACCCGCCGTCCCGCGAAGCGGAAATCGGCCACCAGTAGTTCGGCCGGACGCCCGGCCCCCTCCTCGATCGCCGCGGCCCGCGCGGCCGGACCGCCCGGATACATCTCGGGCGCGGCCTCCCCGGTGATCACCCCGACCGCGAACCGGTTGAGCGCGTCCGCATTCCTCGCGAGGTGCGTGACGACGTGCCCCCGGCTCCACCCCGGCAGCAACGACGGCTCCCGCGCCTGGTCGTCGGTCAATCCCTCCAGCGTCGCCTCCGCCGCCCGGTGCGATTCGGCAACCGTGTCGAGCAGTTCGGCATACGACAGTGCGGCACTCGGCGACGTCATGCTGACGATGCTAGGCGATGCCACCCACAGCCACCTCACGACGAATCCCCAGGATCCCGATAACGGAACGGTGACGATCGGCATCCGGCGGGTGCAAATCGGACAATCGTACTGATACTGAGATCGACTGTCGGACAACGTGGTTGAAGGGTGGTGTGTGATGTACAACGAATCCGCTACGTGGGGGATACCGAGCGAGACCTTTCTGGTGGTCTACGTCGCCGCCGCCGTGCTCGCGGTCGGGCTGGCGGTGTTCCTCCGGTCCCGGGGCACCGCATCCACCCCGACCTCCGGTGTCCGCCTCGATCCGGTGCAGGCCGGGATGCTGACCAGCGACGATCGCGCCATCGCCGCATCCCTGACGCTGCTACGGGGAGCTGACCTCATCTCCGCCGACGGGACGGTCCTGCGGGCGTGGGGAGTCGCCGACAACGCCCTCGGATCGTTCACGCGGGCCGTCTACGAGGAACTCGCCTCCGGGCGCAGCGCCCTCGGCAACCTGCGGCTCCCGGGCCGGTTGCAGGCCCCGCTAGACCACCTGCGGTCCACCCTGGTCGCGCAGGGGCTGCTCACGGGTCCCGCGCAGAAGGCGTGGAACCGCCGCGCGAGCCTCCCGATCCTCGTCGTCGTGGCCGTCGGCGTCGCACGCCTCGTCGCCGGGTTCGCCGGCGGCAAGCCGATCGGCTTCCTGCTGGTCGCGGTGGTTCTGCTCTCGGCCGCGCGGGAGCTCGTTCGCCGGACCGGTCGCAGGACGCCCCAGGGCACGGCGGAGCTGCAGCGCCTGCGCCGCGACCACTCGTACCTGTCGCCGCGGATGCGCCCGTCGCTCACCGCATACGGTCCGACGCCGATCGCGCTGTCGACGGCACTCTTCGGGATGGGGGCCGTCGGCCTGTTTTCCCCGGGGTTCGCGAGCGCGGCCGGTATCACCGACAGCGGCAGCGGGGACGGCGGCAGCAGCGGTGGAGGCGACAGCTCCTGCGGCGGCGGCGGAGGGTGCGGCGGCGGTGGGGGGTGCGGGGGATGACCACCCTGATCGAGCCGGGCCTCGGCATCGGCTGGCGGCCGGAGATCTGCGGGATCATCGACCGGCTCGACGGCCTGCGGTTCTGCGAGGTGATCGCCGAATCGCTGCCCGCCCGCCGGCGCGGAGTCGGGTTTCCGGACGAACTTCGGTCGCTGGGCGTTCCCGTCGTCCCGCACGGCATCTCGCTGTCGCTGGGTGGCGCGGACGGCGTCGAGCAGCACCGGATCGACCATCTCGCTCGGTGCGCCGACGCGCTCGGTGCGCCGCTCGTCAGCGAGCACGTCGCGTTCGTGCGGGCGGGCGGAATCGAGGCCGGGCACCTGCTGCCGGTGCCGCGCTCGGCGGAAGCCCTGGACGTGCTGGTGCGCAACATCCGGCGCACGCAGGAGTGCCTGCCGGTGCCCCTTGCCGTGGAGAACATCGCGGCCCTGTTCGACTGGCCGGACGACGACTACTCCGAGGGCGAGTTCCTGGCCGAACTCGTCGAACGCACCGGCGTGTACCTGCTGCTGGACGTCGCCAACGTCTACGCGAACGCCCGCAACCGCGGCCGCGACGCCGGTGAGGAACTCCGGCGGCTTCCCCTCGAACGTGTGGCGTACGGCCACGTCGCCGGGGGATCCGAACGGGACGGCGCGTACCACGACACCCACACCGACCCGGTGCCCGGCGAGGTGCTGGACCTGGTCCGGCAGTGGGCATCCGCGGGTGCCCCCGCGATGATGCTCGAGCGCGACGGGAACTACCCGCCCGCCCGGGAGTTGTTCGCCGAGCTGGATGCGATCGCGGATGCGGCCGGCGTCGACCGGGTCACCGGGGACGCCGTGTGGAGTCTGCCGTGACGAGGCTGGCGGAGCGGCAGGCGGCACTGGTCCGGGCTCTCGTCGCGGCGGGGGAGCTGCCCGCGGGATTCGACCGCGACGCGCTCGACACCGCATCGAAGGCCTTGCTCCGCAAGCGATCCTGGGAAGTCGGCGGTCACCTTCCCCACGTCCGCGCGGCCCTCGGCGACCGATTCTTCGCGCTGTTCGCCGCCTGGGCCGACGGCAGGCCGAAGGTGAGCACCCACGCGGACGCGGTGGCGTTCACCGCGCACCTCGAGTCGACCGGTCACCTGCCCGAGCCGAGTCGCCGTCGTCGCCGCCTGTACCGCCCGCGACGAACGTGAGCAGCAACTCGTTCACCTCTTCCGGTCTTTCCTGCTGGACGAAGTGCCCGGCGCCCTCGACGAGATGGAGTCCGCGCAAGTCGCGGACGGTGTCGCGCATCCGGTCGAGGGCCTGCGCACCACTCATCGTGAGGACGGGATCGTGCGCACCGGCCACGAACAGCGTCGGCACCTCGATGTCGGCTCCGGCGAGATCCCTGGAGCGTTCCCAATTGGCGTCGTACGCCCGGTACCAGTTCAGTCCGCCGGTGAATCCCGTCCGGGTGAAGACCTCCACGTAGTGGTCGAACTCGTCCTCCGTCAACCACGACCACGGTAGGGGTGGGGCTTCGGGCAACACGTCCAGGTAACCGTTGCCCTCCGAGGGGTGCTGCCAGATGTCCAGATAGCGGTAGGCGCCCGACAACGCATAGAACAGCCGCTGCAGGAAACCTCGGGGATCGGCGTCGAGTTCGCGGTCGGCGACACCGGGTTCCTGGAAGTAGTGGATGTGCAGGAAGTGCTTGCGCGCCATCGACGCATACAGCTCCGACGGTCGCAGCGGGAACCGGTCGGGTGCGTAGGGGACGGCCAGTAGCACCAGCCCGGACACGCGTGCGCGGTGACGCAGTGCGACGGTCCAGGCGACCGGCGCGCCGAAGTCGTGGCCGACGAACACGGCACGCTCGTGACCGAGACTGTCGAGCAGGCCGATCAGCGCGTCCGACACCCGCTCGTTCGTGTAATCGTCGATGTCGCGGGGCACGTCCGTGCCGCCGTAGCCGGGCATGTCCGGGGCGATCGCCCGGTACCCGGAAGCCGCGAGAGCCCGCATCTGATGGCGGTAGCTGTAGCCGAGCCCCGGGAATCCGTGGCACAGGACGACGGGCGGACCGTCACCCAGTTCGGAAATCTGCCAACGGAATCCGTCGACCGTGACCACCCGCTCCGTCGACGACGCCATGCTCCGCATCCCTCCACCGGCTGGAACGTGTTTCAGCACTGTAGCGTAGCGACGACGCCATTAGAATGCACCTGACTCGCAGTGGCGACCGTCGACCGGCGGGGAAGTGGAGTGATGCGCAATGGTGGAGGCACGCTCCCGCCATGAGTTCGTCGCACTCCAGCTCCGGCAGCGCATCATGCAGCGGCAGTACGCGGTGGGTGAGTCGCTGCCCAGCGAGAGCATGCTGTGCGCGGAGTTCGAGGTCTCGCGCGGTCCCGTGCGCCAGGCCCTGGCGACGTTGAAGAACGAGGGGCTCATCCAGCTGTCCCAGGGCAAACCGGCCGTGGTGCGCAGTCACGACATCACGCAGACCCTGGACACCTTCACCCCCTTCTCGCAGTGGGCGCGCCGCACCGGCCGCGTGGCGGGCAGCCGCACGCTCGAGATCTCACGTCGCCGGGTGTCCGAACCTGCCGCCAGCGCATTGGGATCGGCCCCGGACGACTTCGTCGTCGAGGTGCTCCGCGTCCGGCTGCTGGACGGCGAACCGACGATGATCGAGCGGAGCACGTTCACCGACCGTGTCGGCTCCCTGCTGTTCGATTTCGACATCGACACCGGATCGATCACCGATTACCTCACCTCCCGCGGCGTCCGCTTCGAATCGATGGAGCACGTGCTCGACGCCGTCGCCGCGACCGGGGTCGACGCCGAGAATCTCGGCATCGACCCCGGCAGCCCGTTGCTTCGGGAACGTCGGACGTCGCGGGATCAGAACGGCGACACGTTCGAGTACGCGGACGATCGGTACCGCCCCGACCTCGTCGCCTTCAGTATCGTGAACGCCCGCACCATCGACCCCAGGCTTCCGTCGGACGACGGCAACGGAGCCTGATCGGAAATCAGGTGTTGCGCAGTTCGGCGAGCAGACCGGGCAGGTCCGCGACGCTGTCGAGAACGTGGGTGGCCCCGGCCTCGGACAGCTGGGTGGCGTCGTGGGCGCCGGTGAGCACGCCCACGGAGGCAAGGGCTCCGGCGCGGAGGCCGGTGGTGACGTCCGACGTGGTGTCGCCGAGCACCACCATGGACTGCACGGACGGGGCGCCGGTGCGCATCAACGCGGTCAGCGCCAGGTCCGGGAAGGGGCGGCCGCGGACACCGTCTCCGGGGCACAACACGGCGTCGGCGACGTCCTGCCAGCCGAGCGCGCGGATGATCGCCATCTGCGTCTCGTGCGCGAACCCGGTGGTGAGCGCCGTCTTGATGCCCTGCTCCCGCAGGGAGCCGAAGAGTTCCTCGGCGCCGGGGATCGCGCTGCACCGCCCGTCGTCGACGAGTTGCGAGTAGCAGCGTTCGAATTCCTTGTTCGCGGCCTGCGCCTGCTCCTCGTTTCCGCCGCTGAGATGGCGGAAGACGACGATCTTGGACTGGCCCATGGTGTCGGAGACGTAGTCGAGCATCCGCCTGCGGTCCTCGTCGGTCTTCGACAGTCCGGCATGCGCGTCCGCGGCGAGGAAGGACTGCTGTACCAGCCCGCTGTCCTCCACGGTGGTGCCTGCCATGTCGAAGACGACGAGGCTGATGTCCCGGTGACGTGTTCCCATTGTCTGGTTCCTCTCGGTGTTCGGTGAATGTGGTTGTGCTGCTATGCCATTACGGGCAGGGTGTCGCGGCCGAAGACGGAGTCGATGCGGTCCTTCGCCAGACCCATGCTGGTGGTCATGCCGATCCCGGTGGTCACGGTGACGATGTGCACGCCGTCGATCGGCTCCTCGATCAGGAACTCGGAATCGGGGGCCGAGCTGTACACACCCTGCCAGCGTTCGGTGACGGTGACGTCCGAGACGCCGAAGAGGGCGGCGGCCTCACGGATCAGCACCTCGAACCCCTTCTCCGACTGGAACGGCTCCGCCGAGATCTCACGGATGTGGGTGTCGCCCAGCAGGATCGATCCGTCGGGCTGCGGTGTGTACATCTGGTGGAGGTCGAGGTCGACGTAGTCGGGGTACTCGTCACGCAGCCTCGCCGCGAGTGCCGCCGTCGCGGGAAGATTCTCGAAACCGCTGTACCGCACGAGCGACCAGCCCGTGAACAGCGGTGCGGGCAACGGCGCGGACAACGGAATCCTCGCGCGCATCATGTGGAGCCGGCACCGCAGGAGCCCCCCGCGCTCGGCCGGCCCCGGGAACAGGCGGTCGATGTCGTAGTTGACGGTGACGAACACCGTCGCCGCCTGCAGATCGCCCCGCGAGGTATGAACGACGCCGGTCTCGAATCCGGTTGCGGCGGTGCGCCAGAAGAAGTCGACACCCGACGCGTCGAGCCACTGCGCAATGGCGGGGGCCGCTTCCCGCGGGTTCACCTGGAGGTCGTCGGCCATGTACATGCCCCCGACGACGCGGTCGCCGACGATGGGTAACGCGCCGAGGATCCGGTCTCGGGACAGCAGTTCCACTTCGGCCGGTCCGCGTACGGCCGCGAACTCGGTCATGACTGCCAGCTCGTCGTCATGTCGTGCCACACAGTATGTTCCGGATTCGGCGGACCAGAACCCGGCCTTGCGTGCCAGGTCGAGCCAGTGCTCCCGGCCCGCTCGGGCGTAGTCGCGGGCGACGCCCGACTGGGCGGTGATGCAGGCGTGGCCGAAGTTCTGGACGGACGCGCCCGCAACGCGGTCGGCGTGGTCGATCACCGCCACGGACAGGCCTCGGTTGCGCGCGTGATACGCGTGCGCGAGGCCGACGATTCCGGCACCGACGACCACCACGTCGTAGCGTCGTTGAGTTGTCATGCGACTCACTGTGGACCCGCCCAGGACAACATGTCAATACAAGTACAAGAAATTTGCCGCAGGTATATATAAGTCGCTTTCCGTTAACCGTCCGTTGTGCGACCCGGCGGGCGCGTCGGGTGGTCGCGGTCGGGGGTTGCTGCGAAAATTGCCGCCCGAGTCCACCCACCTGCAGAGGGGCTGATCGATGAGTAGTGGTTCCGGCCCGAGAGCCGTTCCCGTCCACGAACCGGCGTCGTCCCACGACCGCTTCGGTCCCCTGATCGAGCGCCGTGACGACGTCGACTTCCCCTTCTACAACGGGACGCCGACCACGCTGTCGGTGCGGCAGTGGGTCCTGGCGTGGGCCTCGGTCGCAGTCGGCTTCGCAGCCTTGGTCCTCATCCCGCAGACCGACAACGTCGTTGCGCTGATTCCGCGCATCCTGTTCGTCGGTATCCCGCTCGTCGTGCTGGCGATGGTGACGCGCGAGCACTGGACAGCGTTGTTCCGGAAGGTGCACGGCCGTGACGTCCTCACGATGATCGGCTTCGCCGTGCTCAACCTCGTTGTCACGTCGGTGCTGGCGTTGATCGTGCGCGCCCTGTTCGGGGTGGCGTCCAACGAGGCCATCGACGGTGCGGGCGAGGGCGGTGCGCTCGACACGGCCGCGTTCTACGTGGGAACCGGGATCCAATTGGTCGGCGAAGAAGTCTTCACCATCGTCCCGTTTCTCGCGCTGATGTATTTCCTGTTCGCCAAGGCGAAACTGTCCCGCAAGACCGCGATCATCCTGGCCTGGCTCCTCAGTGCGGTGTGGTTCGGCGCCGCCCACCTGCAAACCTACGACTGGAACTTCGCGCAGGCCTTCATCGTGATCGGCGGGGCCCGGCTGGTGCTCACCCTCGCCTACATCCGGACCAAGAACCTGTGGGTCTCGACGGGCGCGCACATCATCAACGACTGGACGCTCTTCACCCAGGCGATCGTGATCAACGCCGCCCTCGTCACCCTGTAGCCGAGTACTCCGCGGCCGACCCTCAGTTGGGAATGGGGATGACGATGGGTGGCAGACCCGGTATCTGCACCTGAATCTGCTGTGGCGGTGCGGGCGCCGGCGCGGGGGGAGGCGGGTAGTTCACCGGCGGTTCGGGTGCGGGCGGCGGGGGAGGTGGCGGCGGTGGGGGCGGGGGCGGAGCCGCAGCGGGCGGAGGCGCAGGTTCCGGGGCGGGAGCCGGCGCGGGACGGGGAGCGGCTTGCTGCACCACCGCGGGCGGCGAATCCACTACCGGCGCCTGGGCTTCCACGGGTGCCACCGGATTCGGGCGCTCCGCCGGCTGCTGCGGGCCGGAACCGATCGGCATCGGCGTCAGTCCACCGGTCATCAGATCCACCACGGTCACTTCGGTCATCGCCAGGTTGGAGGGCTGCACGACGTACAACCTGTCCTGTTGGAAACCCGGCCACGGATCGCCCTGCACGTCCGCGTTCTCGTTCACCACCGGAGACAGCAATGGGCTTCCGCGCACACATCGGACGCGGGGAACGCCGTGGTCGTCGATCAACACGATGGTCCCCGCCTCGAGGACGGACTGGAATGCGCTCGCATGCCCGTCGTCGAAGCCGTGATTGGTGACGCGGGTGTCCGCACGGAGCAGCACAGGTGTCAGGGTCCGGACGTAATTCCGCACGTCGTCGACCTGGAACACGCTCGACCAGGCCTGCAGCATCGCGGGATCCTGCTCGAGGTCGTCGACGAGGCGTTGCCGATCGCAGAGCACCCGGTCGGGGCTTCCGCCGTAGAGACCGGCACGGTCGCCGATCACCCGGATCCCGGCGGCGCGGGGTTCGCTCGGCAGGTCGGTACCGGGCGGACCGAACGGGACCGTCGTCGGCGTCTGCGGTGGAAGCAGCACTTCCGTCCACGGAAGCTGCCCGCTGTCGGTGGCCCGGTCCAGGCCGACCGGATCGGGGTGGCCCCCGGAACCCGAGGAGCACGCCACGAGCACCGTGGCGGTCAGCGCCCCGGCGACCGACAGCCAGCTACGCGGTGCGCGCCCGGGGCGCGTACCGGCTCGAACGACTGCTCTGCGTCGGGCACGCCGTGCGGCCTGCCCGGCGACGTCGGTGGCCACCACGCCATGGTAAGCACAGTCGCTGATCAGCCGGGCCGAATTGCGGTGCGGTTGCCGGGCCCGGCCGTCGGTCAGCTCGTGATCATGTCTTCCTGCGACCAAAATGCGCGCATGGACGTGATCTTGCCGTCGTCGTCGAACGTCATGACGTCGATCGGCGCGATCTCGAGCTTCTGCTCACCCAGGTCGGTGACGAGGGAGAAGTGAAACGCGGCCGAGTTGCCGGCGATCTTCAGCGTCAGGAGCTCGCCGGTCTGCTTCAGCGGTTCGATCACCCCGTAGAACTCCCGCAGCGATTCCACCGTGGTTCGCGGCTCGGTTCCCACCGGATCCTCCACGGTGGCGCCCTCGGCGTACAGTGCGACGACGTCGTCGGCGGTCCCGGTGGCCACCGCCTCGATGTACCTCTCGACGGTCTTGCGGATGTCTTCTGCGGACGGTGCCATGATGCGAACTCCTCAGTCGAATAGAACGTGTTCTAGTGGTGAGAGTAACGCAGCACCGGCCCGGTGGGGAGCCCCTTCTCCCAGGCAGCGGGACATGTTCGCACAGGGGCCCGCCCCTGCCGACGTCGGAAGCCGGCAGGGGCGGGAGGGAACGATCCTCAGGTTCGCGGCGCGGACGCCTCCTCCAACTTCTCCAGCCGGGGAGCGCTCGTCCCCATTACCGGGGCAGCGGACACGGAGGACACCTCTTCCAGCGACTTCCCCTTCGTCTCCGGCGACATGAAGAAGCAGATCACGAACGCGACCGCCGTCAGCACCGCACCGAAGAGCATCGTGGTGCCGGTTCCCAGCGCCGAGATGCTCAGCGGCAGCAGGTACGTGCCCGTCGCGGCGCCGAACCGGCTCACCGCGGTGGCGATTCCCACCGCAGTCGCCCGGAACTCGGTGGGGAAGAGTTCGTTGGGGTAGATCCACACCAGGATGCTCGGACCGCCGGAGATGAACGCGTACGCGCAGAAGGCGGCGACGATGAACCAGAGGGGACCGTCCGCCCACAACCACAGCCCTGCCAGCGGAATCACCATCAGGGCCAACGGGACCACGGCGATCGGACGCCGGCCCCACTTCTCGACCAGGAACAGTGCGGGGATGGATCCGGCGACGATGAGCCCGATGATGACGGTTTCGACGATGAGCCCCGCGGAACCGTCACCGGAGATCGAGAAGCCCGACAGGATCGTGGGCAGGAAGGTCAGCAACGCGTAGAGCGGGGTGACGACCGCCAGATACAAAGCGCTGCACATGATCAGCCGGGCCAGGTACTGGCCGCGGAAGTAGATCCGGATGTCGGCCTTCGGCTTGTCCGCCGTGTCCTCGACGGTGACCTTGCTCAGGTCGAGTTTCTCCCCGTAGATCTTCTCGACCACGGCCTCGGCGTCGGCCACCCGGCCGTTCTTCAGGAGCCAGCGCGGCGACTCCGGGATTCCGCGGCGCACCAGGATCACGATCAGACCCAGCACCGCACTGGACGCGAGGAGCAGGCGCCAATGGTCGTTGCCACCGGAGATGCCGACGACGAGCGCACCGACCACGTACGCGGAAACCGCGCCCGCCGACCACGCGACAGCCGACATCCCGACCATGGCGCCGCGCTTCTTGGTGGGGGTGAACTCGGTGAGCAGCGAGGTGGCGATGGGGTAGTCGGCACCGATGGCCGCACCGATGACGAAGCGCAGAACGATGAGCTGCCACGGCAATTGAACGAACACCGACAGTGCACACGCGACGACCAGCACCACCAGGTCGAGGGCGTACATCTTCTCCCGGCCGATCCGGTCGGTGAGGAAGCCGAACACTGTGGCGCCGAAGAAAATACCGATCAGCGAGGCCGCGCCGATCAACCCTGCCTCGGCTGTCGTCGGGTGAAGTTGCTCGGTCACCCCGAGCAGGGCCACGCCGATGATGCTCATGACGTACCCGTCCAGGAATGGTCCGCCACAGCACGCGATCAGGAGCTTGGTGTGGAACCCGCGTTTGGCGGGTCTGTCCATCACGTCGAAGGAACTCATGTCGTCTCCACTACGTAGATTGGTGCCGTCACCCTGGGGGTGGCGGTCGAGTCGGCCGCACTCGGCCGGTACCGCTAAGGGGTTGTCTTGTTCAGCGCCGAGTAGGCGAGCTGCTCGAGCAGCAGCGAAGCATGGTGCGGGGAGTCGGCGCTGACGTTCAGCACCTGCTTGGTGATGCTCAGCGCCAGCGGCGAATACGCCGCGAGTTCGTGCGCGATGCTCAGCGCCTGCTTCACGTGCTCCGCGGAAGGGGCGATCTCACTGACGACGCCCCAGCGTTCGGCGTCGGTGTGATCGAAGCGCCGTCCGCGCAGGACGAGGTCGCGGGCACGGCCCGCCCCGACGATGCGGGTGATGCGGGTGACCCCACCGGAACTGGGGAGGATCCCGATTCCGATCTCCGGGAACCCGAAGACCGCGGACGGATCGGCGACGCGGATGTCGGTGGCGAGAGCCAGTTCGAGCCCGCCGCCGAGGCAGTAGCCGGTGATCGCGGACACGGTGGGTTGCGGGAGAGCCGCGAGCGCCTCGTACACCGACCCGGAGGTCCGGTAGTACTCGGCGATCGCCTCCGGCGTCATCTCCCGCAGTTCGGTGACGTCCGCGCCGGCCGAGAACACCGAGTCGCCCCCGGTGAGGACCACCGCACGACTGGACTTCACCTCGGGTGACCCCAGTGCGCCGAGCAGTTCGGCTTCCATGTGCGTGGACAGCGCGTTCCGCTTCTGTTCGCGCCTCAGGGTGACGACGGCGACGTCGCCGTCGCGGCGCACATCGACGGTCCCGGCGTTCTCGGTCGACATCGTGCTACTTCTCCCCGGCCTCGTAGCGGAAGGACAGCAGGTTGTCGAGACCCCGCTTGTTGGCCTCGTTCGCGATGACCAGGCGCTGGATCTCCGACGTGCCCTCCCAGATGCGGTCGACGCGCAGTTCGCGCCACAGCCGCTCGACGGGGTAGTCGCGGATGTAGCCGCGCCCACCGAAGATCTGGACGGCCCGGTCGACCACCCGGTTCGACGCCTCGGAGGCGGCCAGCTTCACGGTCGCGGCCTTGGCATGCAGCGTCTTTCGCAGGTCGGCATCATCAGGATCGGCCTGGTCGAATTCCCACGCCACCTGGTGGGTGAGTGCCCGGTTGGTGGTGATGTCCACGACGGAGTCGGCGATCATGCCCTGGATCAGCTGACGATTGATCAGCGGCTCGCCGCCCTGCACCCGCTCCCGCGCCCAGTCGACGGCCAGGGTCAGCGCCCGCTCGGCGGCACCGATCGTGCGTGCGCCGATCATCAGCCGCTCCTCCGTGAACCAGTCGCGGGTGAGGTCGTGGCCCTGCCCGATGCCGCCGAGCACGGCGTCGGCTCCGACGCGCACGTTCTCGAACGTGAACTCGGGGTGCTCGTAGACGAAGGTGTGCGTGTAGCGGGGGATGTGCTTGATCTTCACACCCGGGGTGTCGACGTCGATCAGGAAGATCGTTGCGGCGTGCTCGGGTTCGACGTTGGCCAGCACGATGAGGTAATCGGCGACGTCACCGACCGTGACGAACCACTTCTCGCCGTTGATGATGTACCCGCCGTTGCCGTCGGGGGTCGCGGTGGTGCTCGCCGCGGAGAAGTCCGAGCCCGCGTTGGCCTCGGAGATCGCGACGGCGTCGCGACGGTCGCCCCGGGCACCGGGAATCAGGTAGCGCTCCCGCTGTTCGGGGGTCGCGTGGGTCAGCGGGTTCGCGGGCCGCCACACCGTGTCCCACAGCGCGTTGGTGAGCTTGCCGAGTTCGTCCTGCACGACGGCCTGCTCGAGCACCGTCAGTCCGGCACCGCCGTATTCGACGGGGGTGTTGATCGCCTGCAGTCCCGATGTGAGGACGGCCGCCTTGATGGTGGCGTGGGATTCGTCGGAAATTCCGTTGTTTCTTTCGCACTCGTCCTCGAACTGCATGATCGTGTCGGTCAGGGCGCGTGCGCGCTCCTTGAGGTCGGCGAGGCGGGGGCTGTATGCGAATTCCATGATGAAAGAACTTCCTTGTGTCAGTTGATGTTCGATGAGCTGAGGACGATGCGTGCGTCGAGCCCGAGGGCGTGCTTCGGAGTGACGAACAGTGGGTTGATCTCGAGTTCCGCGATCTCGGGGTGTGCGGTGGCCACAGCCGTGACGGCGGCGATGGCGTCCGCGGCCGCGTCGAGGTTGATCGGGAGCCTGCCGCGAACCCCTCGGAGGAGAGCGGACGCCCGCAGATTGTCGAGCAGACCACGGGCGGTCTCCGCATCGACGGGCGCCAGCGCGAAGGCGACGTCGGCGAGGACCTCGGTGAAGATACCGCCGAGACCCACCATCGCCACGGGACCGAACCGCGGGTCGGTCTGGACGCCCACGATGAGTTCGACTCCCTCACTGAGGTCCGCCATTCCCTCCACGCAGTAGGCGGGCGCGGCGAGCGAGTCGTCCATCCGCGTGAACGCGTCGGTGAGTTGCTGCGCGGTTTCCAAACCCAGTGCGACCCCGCCGGAGTCGGACTTGTGCAGCAACCCCATCGCCTTCAGAACCACGGGGTATCCCACGGTGTCTGCCGCTGACACCGCCTCGGCGCACGTCCGCACCAGTTGCGCTTCCGGGAACTCGACGCCCGCACCGCGGAAGAGTTCGCGGGCGTCCCAGTAGGCGTCGCTGGTGACCGGCTCGGCCGGCTCACTCTCCCCGCCCGCAGGATGCTGCGGCGCAGCGGTTTCCGCGATGACCCCGAGCGCACCCGCGGCATCCTCCACCGCCCGGAAGACCGGGACTCCGCTGTCGGCCAGGACCCGGGCCGCGGCGCTGTCGGGATGCATCGTGTGTACGACGACCGGCTTGCCGTGGGTGCGCGCCGTCTCGGCCATCGCACGGGCGGTGTCGACCTCCGCTCGCGCGAGGTTCTCGCCGTAACTTCCGTAGCCGCCGAAGTATCCGGTGAGCAGGACGGAGTCGACGGCCGGACTCTGCAGGATGGTGTCGAGGACCGAGACGAACGAGGTGATGTCCTGTTCCCCGGCGCCGGCGAGGTCGACGGGGTTCGTCACCCCGGCGGACGGCGGCAACAGGGCGCGCAGTGCGCTGCTGACGTCGGCCGCGAACTCGGGCACCGCGAGGCCGGCAGCCTCCACGACGTCGGACGCGACACCTGCGTGCCCGCCGCCGTCCGCGATGACGCCGACCCGGCGCACCTCTGCGGGTCCGTACCCGAGGAGTGTGGCCGCCACGTCCGCGAGCTGCCGTGGACTCGACACCCGGTACACCCCGGCGGCCCGGCAGGCCGCGTCGATCACCGCGCTGTCGGACGTCAGCGATCCCGTGTGCGACTGCGCCCCGCGGATGGAGGCCTCGCTGCCACCCACCGTCAGCAATAAGACCGGCTTCCCGGCCCGGGATGCCTGGGCGGCGGCGTCGACGAATGCCCGCCCGTCACCGAAGTCCTCGCAGTACACGGCGATGAGATCGGTGTCATCGTGCTCCACGCAGGAGCGGATGAGGTCGGCGGCGCCGAGGTCTGCCTGGTTCCCGAGCGAGGCGAACCGGGAGAACCCGTGCCCGCGGGCCTCGAGGAATTGGCTGAGTTCGAGTGCCATGTTGCCGCTCTGGGAGAGCAGCGCGACCCGTCCGGCCGGAAGCGGGTTCGAGGCCAGCGTCAGCGCGGTGCTCGAGTCCAGCACACCCAGGCAGTTCGGCCCGAGCAGGACGGCTCCGGCCGCTCGCACCCGCTCCACGACCCGATCCTGCACAGCCTTTCCGGCAGCACCGAGTTCGGCGAAACCGGCGGTGACACCGACGATCGCGGTGGCGCCCGCCGCGAGGGCGTCGTCCACGGACTCCTCGAAACCCTGTGCCGGAACGGTGATGACGACGAGATCGACTCGTTCGTCGAGTTCCGACAGGCTGCGGAGCGAGGGGTGTCCCAGGATGCGCTCACCGCGCCGGTTGACGAGGTGGACCGACCGGCTGCCCTTCATGCGGAGGGCCTGAACGCTGATCCAGTTGCCGTACTTCGTCTCGTCGTTGCTGGCACCGAGGACGGCGACCGACCGGGGGTCGAACAGTGCCGTGAGGTCGCGGTCGGTGATCGCGCTCATCGCGTCTCCTCGACCTTCGGAGCGGGATGGCCCGTACCCCAGGCGTCGGCGCCGCCGTCGATCACCAGCGTGGTGCCGGTGACGTAACTGCCAGCGGGGGAGGCGAGGAATGTGACCACTCCGGAGACGTCCTCGGCCGTACCCAGGCGACCGAGCGGAACCGCGGACGTCCACTGCGCGCGGGCCTCTTCGGTGTAGTTGCCCTCCATGCCCTCCGTCGCGATGGTGCCGGGGGCGATGCAGATCGACCGGATTCCGTACCGGCTCCACTCCAGCGACAGTCCGGACGCGAGGTTCTCGAGGGCGGCGCGGGCGGAGGTGGCATGGACCATCGATGCGATTCCGCGACGCGGGGAGAACGCCATGAAGAAGATGCATCCCGTCCGCTGCGGAATCATCGCGCGAACGGCGACCTCCCGGGTGACCGCCCAGGTGGCGTCGACGGCGAGGCGGTGCACGGCGCGCCATCCCTTGCTGGTGATGTCCTCGGCCGGCGCCGCGAACTGGCCGCCGGCGTTGTTGACGAGGATGTCGATCCGGCCGAACGTGTCGAGCGCCCGGTCGACCAGGTCGGTCACCTGCTCTTCCTCGCGAATGTCGGCGGGCACTGCGAGCACCCGGGCGCCCAGCGCCTCGATCTCGGCGGCGGTCTTTTCGAGGGGCTCGGACCGGCGGCCGCTGATGACGACGTCGGCTCCACACCTCGCCATGTCCAGTGCGATCGCGCGTCCGATCCCGGTGCCTCCACCGGTGATCAGTGCCACCCGCCCGCGATGGACGTCGGGGCGCAGCACCTGCCCGGCGCCTCCACCTGGGTTCTCACATTCCATCGAGCGTTCGCCTCTCGTCGCTGCCGTTCCGACCCGGGGGTCTGACTGATGCATCAGTTATACCGTGATGCAGCCCACACATGTCAAGGTTTTTGTGGAAACTGATTCACGGACCGAATGCTTCCGCTGCTCGTGAAGTGGCTTGACCTGCTATTATGGAGGACGATGTCCGGATTCGGCGCCTTTCGCTCAGAGGATGCTTCGTCTGACTGATGCGTCAGTTTGAGGCGTATGATTTGATGGATCAGTCAGATGACTATCGAAGGAGGGACAGTGACCGCTCAACTCACCGAGGACGCGCGCCGAACGGCGATACTCGACGCCGCGGCTCAGCTGATCGCCGAGCGCGGATACCACTCGGTCCGTATCTCCGACATCGCACAGGTCGTCGGCACCAGCACCGGAGCGGTGCACTACTACTTCCCCGGCAAGAGCGACGTCCTGACGGCGGCCCTCCGCCACGCCATCGACAACGCATTCGACCGGCAGAGCCGCGAACTCAAAGCGATCGACAACGCCCACGAGCGGCTGCTCCGCCTGATCGACATGCAGTTGCCCCGCGTCGGGCCGCTGCGCGACGAGTGGTCCATCTGGCTGCAGTTCTGGGCCGAGGCCACGCTGCGACCCGAACTCCGCCCGTTCCACAACACCTACTACGCGCGCTGGCACGAAACCGTCGTCAAGATCGTCCGGCGCGGACAACGCCAGGAGATCTTCCGCACCGACGTCGACCCGGAGACCATCGCGCAGCGGCTGACCGCGCTCACCGACGGAACCGCCATCCAGGTGCTCACCGGCGCACCGAACATGACCGTCGCCGCCATGAAAGAGGTTCTCGTGCAGTTCGTTCACGACGAACTCGTCGCGCCGCGGACATGGTGACCCGACCACCGCGGACCGCTCGACGCGTTCGAGTCCATGGGCGATAGCACCACCCGCGGCCGCAGTGCCGTCGCCTGGGGATGTGGTGCGGCCTCCGCGGTCGCCTACGGACTCACCCCGACGTTCGCCGCGATCGGCTACGCCGGTGGAGTGTCGCCGGCCGTCCTCGTCTGCCTCCGCAGCCTCGTCGGTGCCGCACTCCTGCTACTCCTGGCCTGGTCCACCGGAAGACTGACGGGCGTGACCTGGAAGTCCGCTGTCGGGCTGTGCGTCGTCTGCGGCCCGCTGTTCGGTATCCAGCTTCTGTGTTTCTTTGCGGCAGTGCGGGTTACCGGTGCCCAGATCGCGGTCGTGATCGTCCACATCTACCCGCTGTTCGTGATGGCACTGGTCTGGGTGCTCACCCGGAACAGGATCCACCGCGGTCAGTTGGTGCTGGCCCTCGCGATGTCCGGCGGCATCGCGCTCGTCGCAGGCGCGGGCGGCTCCGCCGTCGCCCTGAACGGGGCGATACTCGCCCTCCTCAGCGCCGCCGGGTACGCCGTGTATCTGGTGGTCGGGGAACGATGGGTGCACCAGGTCAGCCCCGTTGCCGCCGGCGGACTGGCGTCACTCGGCGCCGGAATCGCCACCGGCACGATCGCCGTCGTCGACGGACAGTCGTGGACGTTCGCGCCCAGCGGGTGGGGGTCCATTCTGTTCCAGGGGCTCCTGCTGATGCCCATCGGGATCGGCTGCTCCTTCATCGCGGTGCGCGCGCTCGGCTCGGCCTCGGTCAGCCTCCTCGGACTGCTCGAACCGGTGGTCGGGGTGCTGGCCGCACAGATTCTGCTGGGCGAGCAACTGTCGCCGGTGCAGTGGGCGGGGATGGCCGTCGTCCTGATCGCGTCCGCAGCACTGCCGTGGATGCGGGAGAAGCGTCCCCGTCACGTCGATCGGTCACCGGCCCTCCACGACGCCGAGAGCCGATAGCGACTACTGGTCCGGAGCGAGACCCACGGCCCTCTGCATCGCCTCGAAAGCGTTGTCGGCGTCGGTATTGGGCCCGACGATCAGGATGTCGAGGCGACGTCCGTCGGTACCGAAGACGTACATGATGTCGGTCGGCTGATCCGGATCCGGGCCGGACACCTCGATGCCGTCCCGCCGGTCGATGCCGCGTTGCGAGATGCTCAGCGAGTTCCAATCGAAGGCGACGCGTTCGGTCGTTCCCACTCGATCCGTCAACGCGCTGATCAGGTCGTGCAGTTCGGTGGTCAGATTGGTGGTTCGGGGCCACCACGCCCCGTCGACGCCCTCCGACACCTCGCCGCGAGCGCGCAGGAGCAGCCTCGGGGTCCGGGTGGGTGCGTCGAAGGGCTGCCCACCGTCGGCCGGCCGAGAAAGTCCCAGCCCACGACCGGAATGCGTGATGTTGTCGTCGTGCGTCATCGTTCACGTCCCTTCGCGCTCGCAGTGCGGTCGAAGCCATCCCTGATGCCCGACATCAGCAACTCGTCGGCGGTCAGGGCACTGTTGGGGTTGGCGGCCGTATGCATCGTCGAGTCGGCATAGCGGGCATCGGCCTCGGGAGGCACCACCAGGAGCGTCAACCTCGTCCGCTTCAGACCGCTCACGTACAGGGTGTTGAGCGGCTGGTACTCGTAACCGTCGAGATGCACCGATCGTCCCGCGACCATGACCCGGCGCGGCGCAGGAAGCCAGGCCTTGAGGTCGTACACGACTCGATCGACCACACCCATCCGAACCGCCACCAGCGCAACCAGATCCGCAATCTCCACGGTCAGGTCACGGGACCGGGGCCACCAGGCGCCGTCCACCGTGCCGGCACCGGGCGCCTCCGGCTTCAACCGAAGCCGCGGCGACTGCGCCGGGCCGCCACGAGTATGGGCGCCGTGAAGACGACCGGGAAAGTTGCGATCCTGTTGTAGCGTCATGACGACGCTCCCGCCTCGGCCGCAAAGCGGCCGATATCTCTGTCGGCGGCGACGCGATCTCGGGCGTTCGCGTACGAAGTGCCGCCGATACCCTCACCCTACGCGCAGGGGGTACGGCGATCGGCTACGCCGACCACTCGACCAACGGCGGACGCACCGCCGCGCACAGCGGATTTCCCCGGGCGTCGGTGAGCCCGAGACGCGCCGTGATGCGGCCGGCAGCCGACGCCGCGTCCGCAGTCGCCGGATCCACCGCGTCCCACATCAACTTCGCCCGGCGGAACATGTCGAATCGGCCGTCGGCATCGAGCGTCCCCCACGACAGGTAGACGAACCGCGCGCCCGGCCGGCCCTGCACGTACGGTCCGGTGATGTCGAGACCCGTCGGCGTCGGAGTCGCCGTGCAGTCGAGAACCCAGCGCGCCGTGGTCGCGTCTCCCGGATGCAGACCGAGTAGGTCGCCGTGTGCACCACGGCGTTGCACCGCCACGTGGATGTTGTCGTAGCCGGGGAAATTGGCTCCCGGCGGGCACGACGATCCGGGAAGGTCGGTTGCCTCGATCACGAGTTGCACCCATGTATCAAACCACCCGTGAGTACTTGTTAACCGCCGGTGGTTAACAAGTACTCACGGGCGCGTCAGCGCACTATGTTGACCATCTTGCCGGGAACGACGATCACCTTGCGGGGCTCCTGGCCGTCGAGGAGCGCCACGATCTTGTCGTCCGCCAGCGCGATCTTCTCGATCTCCTCGCGCGGGGCGTCGGCGGCGACGGTCACGCGGCTGCGGACCTTGCCGTTGACCTGGATCGGGTACTCGACGGTGTCTTCCACCAGCCACTTCTCCTCGGCCACCGGGAACGGTCCGTGGGCCAGGGACTTCTCGTGCCCGAGCCGCGACCACAACTCCTCCGCGAGGTGCGGGGCCAGCGGTGCCAGCATCAGCACCAGCGGCTCCACCACCGAGCGGGGGGCACCGCCGGGGTACGCCTTGGTGAGGTGGTTGGTGTACTCGATCAGCTTGGCCGCGGCCGTGTTGTCGCGCAGCGCCGTGTAGTCCTCGCTCACACCGGCGATCGCCTTGTTCAGCGCGCGCAGCGTGTCCTCCGTCGGGGCGTCGTCGGTGACGCGCACTGCACCGGACTCCTCGTCGACGACCACACGCCACGCACGCTGCAGGAAGCGCTGCGCACCGACGACGTCCTTGGTCGCCCACGGGCGGGACGTGTCCAGCGGACCCATCGACATCTCGTACACGCGGAGCGTGTCGGCGCCGTACTCCTCGCAGATCTCGTCCGGCGACACGGAGTTCTTGAGGCTCTTGCCCATCTTCCCGTACTCGCGGTTGACCTCGATGCCCTGGTGGAAGAACTTGCCGTCCTTCTCCTCCACCTCGTCCGCGGGTACGTACACGCCGCGCGCATCGGTGTACGCGTACGCCTGGATGTAGCCCTGGTTGTACAGGCGGCGGTACGGCTCGCTCGAGCTGACGTAGCCGAGGTCGAACAGCACCTTGTGCCAGAACCGCGAGTACAGCAGGTGCAGCACCGCATGCTCGACACCGCCGACGTACAGGTCGACGCCGCCGGGATCGTTGGGTCCGTGGATCTCCGGGCGCGGACCCGTCCAGTACCGCTCGTTCTCCTTGTCGCAGAACACGTCCGGGTTGGTGGGGTCGATGTACCGCAGCTGGTACCAGGAGCTGCCGGCCCACTGCGGCATCACGTTGGTGTCGCGGCGGTACGTCTGCAGTCCGTCACCGAGGTCGAGTTCGACGTTGACCCAGTCGACGGCCTTGGCCAGCGGGGGAGAGGGCTCCGAGGACGCGTCGTCCGGATCGAACGACACGGGTGCGTAGTCCTCGACCTCCGGGAGCTCCACCGGCAGAGACGATTCCGGCAGGGCGTGCGCGTTGCCCTCGGCGTCGTACACGATCGGGAACGGCTCGCCCCAGTACCGCTGGCGGGCGAACAGCCAGTCGCGCAGTTTGTACTGGATGGTGCCCTTGCCGGTGCCGTCCGCTTCCAGACGGTCGGTGATCGCCTTCTTGGCGTCGGCGACGCTCATCCCGTCCAGGAAATCGGAGTTCACGATTGTGCCGTCGCCGGTGTACGCGTCCTTGGTGAGGTCGCCGCCGGAGATGACCTCGACGATGTCGAGACCGAACTCGGTCGCGAACTCGTAGTCGCGGTGGTCGTGACCCGGGACAGCCATGATGGCGCCCGTGCCGTAGCCGGTGAGGACGTAGTCGGCGATGAACACCGGCAGCTCGAGCCCGTTCACCGGGTTCACCGCGTAGGTGCCGAGGAAGACGCCCGTCTTCTCCTTGTATTCCTGACGCTCGAGATCCGACTTGGCCGCGATCGACTTCCGGTACGCCGCAACCGCTTCGGCGGGTGTTGCGGCACCACCGGTCCAGCGCGAATCGACACCCTCGGGCCACTGGGCCGCGACGATGTCGTCCACCAGTTCGTGTTCCGGCGCCAGCGTCACGTACGTCGCGCCGAACAGCGTGTCCGGACGCGTCGTAAACACCTCGATCTCATGACCGTCCGCCTGGAACTTCACCTGCGCACCGTGCGAGCGCCCGATCCAGTTGCGCTGCATGGTCTTGACCTTCTCGGGCCAGTCCAGGTACTCCAGGTCGTCCACCAGACGGTCCGAGTACGCGGTGATGCGCATCATCCACTGCTGCAGGTGCTTACGGAACACGGGGAAGTTGCCGCGGTCGCTGCGACCGTCCGCGGTGACCTCTTCGTTCGCCAGCACCGTGCCCAGACCGGGGCACCAGTTGACCATCGAATCGGAGTGGTAGACGAGGCGGTAGGAGTCGAGGACGGCCTCCTTCTCGGACACGGACAGCGACGCCCAGTCCCGTCCGTCCTCCAGCGACCGCACGCCCGACACGAACTCGGCCTCGAGCTCCGAGATCCGCCGGGCCTTGCCCGCCTCCTTGTCGAACCACGCGTCGTGGATCTGCAGGAAGATCCACTGCGTCCAGTGGTAGAAGTCGGTGTCGGTGGTCGCGAATGTGCGGCGTTCGTCGTGGCCGAGCCCGAGGCGGCGCAGCTGCCGCTTCATGTTGACGATGTTGGCCTCGGTGGTGGTCCGCGGGTGCGTACCCGTCTGCACCGCGTACTGCTCGGCAGGCAGACCGAACGCGTCGTAGCCGAGGGTGTGCAGCACGTTGTGGCCCTGCATGCGGTGATAGCGGGCGAACACGTCGGTGGCGATGTAGCCGAGCGGGTGACCCACGTGCAGACCCGTCCCCGACGGGTACGGGAACATGTCCTGCACGAACAACTTGTCCGCGGGAACGTCGCCGGCGAGGGGACCGACCGGGTTGGGCGCGTTGAACGTGCCCTCCTCGCTCCACCGGTCCTGCCAGCGCTGCTCGATCTGGCCGGCGAGCTCCGCGGTGTAGCGGTGCTGCGGGGTCGCGTCGGACGGGTTGGCGGGCTGCACGTGCTCGGTCACTGTGGTCGCTATCTACTTGGCTGACATTCTGAATTAGGGGGATACCGTCAACCAGGGTAGAGCCTCACCCCACCCGGGCTCACCTGCGCGTCCGGGTCCGCCGTATCCTGGTCTCGTGTTGATTGCCTCCGCCGTGCTGTTCGTGCTCGCCGTCGCTGTCTCCGGTGTCGCCGTTGCAGGCCTCGCCGAGCGCCTCCCGCGCAACCGGTGGGCGGGCGTCCGCACCCCCGAGACGATGCGCGACGATCAGACGTTTGCGCTGGCCAACAAGGTCGCAGGGCCCACCCTGCTCGCCGCGGCCGGGCTCCTCGTCATCGGCGGAATCGCCGCAATCCTGATCGGCGGAGTCTTCGGAATCGGTGCCGTCCTCGTCAGCGTCGTGGCCGCCGCTCTCACCGCGGCGACGGGCGGATCACTCGGTGCCCGTGCCGCCGCGGCGGTGCCCGCCGCCGACACCGGCGGGTGCGGCAGTTCCTGCGGTGCGTGCTCGCTGAAGGGCGCCTGCCAGCCGTCCTGACCGGCTGCCGACGGCCCGTCCATTGAAGTCCTCGCGCGTCGTCGACCCCGCAGGTGCAGTGTTCGGTCTCCTGCTGCCGGTCGTCGCCGCCCTGTTCGGGGTGATCCTGACGAAGGTCTGGGAACCGCGGCTTCCGGTGGAGATCGCCACCCACTGGACCACCACCTCGCCCGATGGCTTCTCCACCCCGATGTCCAGTTCCTGGACCTTTGCCCTGGTGACAGTCCTGTTTGGTGGCGGATGTGCCGCGATCGCCGCACTGGCCCAGGCGATGCTGATGATGCGCCGCACGATGCTCGTCGTCGGACTGTCCGTGGTCGGTCTGATCCTGACCGTGCAGGTGGTGCTGCTCTACGTCCAACTCGACGTCACCGACGTCTCGAATACCGAACTCCCGTTGTGGTCGCTCGGCGTCGGCGTCGTGATCGGCGCGGTCGTCGGCCTGCTCGGCGCCGCCCTGCTGCGGGACTACCGGCCCCGGGTGTCCGCCACCAGTCCTCCCGACCCCCGGTTGCCGCGCGCCGAAGACCCGGCGACGGTCGCGGACACGGTCGGTTTCGGCACCGTCGGCTCGCTGGTGCTGCTCCTGCTGCTCGGTGTCGCGCCCGCTGTCGCCGTCTGCCTGCTCGTCGACGGGTGGTGGCCGCTCGCGGTGTTCTTTCCCGTCGGGCTGCTGATCGTGAGCCTGCTCCGCTTCCGGGTGATCGTCGATCCGTCCGGCATCCGGGTGGTGAACATGGGCATGACCGCCCTGCAGTACGGCATCGACGAGATCGAGGGCGCCCGCGTCGACGTGATCAAGCCGTTCGACGACTTCGGCGGCTGGGGACTCAAGGTGAAGGGCCGACGGAACTACGGCGTCGTGACGAGGACCGGTCCCGCCGTGATCGTCACGGCCGCGTGCGGCGACCGGCTGACCGTCACCAGCGCACGGGCCGAAGAGCTGGCCGGTGCGCTCAACACGTTCGCCGACAGGCGGCTCCGCCACCCGTGAGTGGCCCGGGAGTGCAGGGACTCGCTAACCACTCACGGGCGGGACGCCTGGTGCACCGCGTCGAGCACGCGGTCGAGGTAGCCGAGGGCGGCCCGGACCGCGGCGTCCTCGTCGCGGGCGACGATCGCGTCGATGACGGCACGGTGGTCGTCGGTGGTCAGCGACGGGGGGTGGACGCCTTCGGTGAAGTCGTAGGTGGCGCGGGTGGGTTCGAGGATCCCGGCGAACAGGTCGAACAGCACCGGATTGTGCGCGGCCTCCACGACCCCGAGGTGGAACGCGAGGTCGGCGTCCGCGAATCGGGACGGCTGATCCGTCGTTCGCTGCCGCTCGTCCAGTAGCGCGGACAGGGACCGCAGGTCGTCGTCGGTGCGGCGACGGCATGCCAGGCGGACGGCCTCCGTCTCGAGGGCCCGCCGGACCTCGAAGACGTTCAGCATCTCGGCGACCGCGACCTGCCGCCCGAGCAGCCCGCCGATGTCGGTGCGGGCCCGCACGAACGTCCCGGACCCGCGCCGGATCTCGAGGATGCCCGTCGACGTCAGGGTCTTGATGGCCTCGCGCACGGTGTTGCGCCCGACCCCGAGCAGCGTCATCAGCTCGGGTTCCGTCGGGATGCGCTCGCCCACCGTCCAGTCGCCCTGGGCGATCCGGCCACGCATCCAGTCCAGGGACTGCTGATACGCGGATTCGCGCCGAACCACTGTCATGTACTCATCCTCACACCTCGCCGGCTCGCGACTCACGACCGGCCCGCCTAAACTACGTAGGACGTCCCATGTATTCGGACAGCCCGAGGAGGCGACCCCACACGTCCACGTCAACCGCTCATGCCGACACCGTCCCGACCTCCACCGCCCGCACCACCAGCCGCCACTTCCACGGCCTGAACTACCTCCTCGTCGTGCTGCTCCTCGGCGCCAACATCCCCACGGCGCTGTACTCGCTCTACCGCCACGAGTTCGGATTCACCCCGCTGGTCCAGACGCTGATCTTCGCCGTCTACGTCGCCGGACTGCTTCCCTCGCTGCTGTTCTTCGGCCCGCTGTCCGACGCACTCGGACGCCGTTTCGTGTTGCTGGCCGCCATCTCCTTCAGCCTGCTGGGCGCCGTGGTCCTCGCGTTCGCCGACTCGACCATCTGGCTGTTCTTCGGCCGAATCGCCCAGGGCATCGCCGTCGGTGCGTGTTCGGCTGCCGGGTCCGCCGCCCTCATCGAGCACGAACCGGCCCGGAACCTCCGCCGCGCGGGTCTCGCCGCCACCCTCACCACCGCGCTCGGTGCGTCGCTGGGCCCGCTGTTCGGCGGGGCCGTCGCGCAGTATCTCCCGCACGCCCTGGTCCTGCCGTACGTGCTGTTCGCGCTGGCACTGCTGCCCGCGCTGATCATGGTCCTGCTGCTCCCCGCACCCACCGGCGGGCAGTCCCACCCCACCCAGTTGTTCCAGGTCCCGCACGTCCCCGCACCCATCCGCCAGGTGTTCTGGCTGTCCTCCCTCGGTGTCGCACTGGCGTGGGGCGCCGTGGGCCTGTTCCAGTCGGTGGTCCCGACGTGGATCATCGGCCTGCTCGGCGTGGACAACCTCGTGGTCGCCGGCGGTGCCGCCGCACTGGTCATGATCTGCTCGGTGACAGCGCAACTCGTGGCCAACCGGCTCGGAACCGTGCTCTGCCGAACCCTGGGCATCGGTGCCGTCGGTGCAGGCATGATCGGGTTGCTCGTCGTCGACTTCGTGCCATCCCTCGCCCTGCTGTGCGTCGTGACCGTCATCGTCGGTGTGGGGCACGGACTCTCGTTCGCCGGAGCGATGCGCGCGGTGGGTGCCGCCGCCGCGGAGCACGCCCCCGACGCCCAGGGCGGGACGCTCGCCGCGTTCTTCACCGTCGGCTACGTCGGTCTCGCCGTGCCGTCCATCTGCGCGGGCATCGCCATCACCGTCCAGGGCATGCACGTCGCCATCATCGAACTCGCGATCATCGGCGCCGTCCTGTGCGGCGTCCTCGCGGTGCTGAGCGTCCGCACGAAGGGTCGTGACCACGCCGTTCTACCCTTGACGCAGTGAAATTTCTCAGCCGGTTCCACCTCGACGGGTTCGTCCTCGGCATCGTCGCCGTGGCGATCCTGGGGAGTGTTTTCCCCGTGTCGGGGACCGGTCAGACCGTGCTCGAGTGGGCCACCCGGATCGCGATCGGCGTCCTGTTCCTGCTGTACGGCGCGCGGCTGTCGCCGCAGGAGGCGCTGAAGGGACTGAAGCACTGGCGGCTGCATTCCGTCGTGTTCGCCGCGACGTTCGTGCTCTTCCCGCTGATCCAGAAGTATTCGAGGCGCAGCCGCGAGGAGTCGGCCAGTACTGTGGCATGAGGGATGTGAAATGCCGATGCCCGAGCCACTTCGTCACTGCGAGTTCCGCTTCTACGAGGAGCTGAACGACTTTCTGCCGCCGGTACGGCGCAAGCACACGTTCGAGCACGAATTCGACGGCACCCCGTCGGTGAAGGACCGGATCGAGGCGCTGGGCGTCCCGCACACCGAGGTGGATCTGATCCTCGTCGACGAAGTGTCGGTCGATTTCGCGCACCTGCTGCGCGGCGGCGAACGGGTCGCCGTGTACCCGATGTTCGAGCGACTCGAGCTGACCGGAGTCACGAAACTGCGTCCCCGACCGCTGCGGGACCCGACGTTCGTGCTCGACGTGCATCTCGGCCGACTCGCTCGCTACCTCCGCCTGCTGGGATTCGACACCCGCTACCGCAACGACTTCGCCGACCCGGAACTGGTGGACATCTCTCTGTCCGAGCATCGCATCGTCCTGACCCGGGACACCGGCCTACTCAAGAGGTCGGCGCTCACCCACGGTGCGTTCCTGCACGAAACGGACCCACGCCGGCAGTTGCGGGAAGTGCTGGACCGCTTCGACCTTCGGTCGCGAATCTCACCGTTCACGCGGTGCGCGCGGTGCAACGGACTTCTCGCGCCGGTTCCCCGTGCCGAGGCGCTCGCCGAGGCACCACCGGGCGTCGCCGGCAACGAACACGAGTTCAGCCGGTGCCGCGACTGTGCGCAGCTGTACTGGCCGGGCAGCCATCTTCCGAAGCTGCGCCGACGCCTGTCGGAGGTCGGGGTGACGCTCGAGGTGGATTCTCAGGATGCGTGACGCAGTTGCTCGGCGAACTCCGCCGAGCACACGCAGTCGCCGAATTCGTCGCAGTCGATGATCAGTGCGTGCCGGGCCTCGGACAACTCGACGCACGACTCGTCCGTGCACTCTGCTCCGTAGAGCGCGTGCACGATCAGTGTTCCGTGACAGGTGTCGATCACGTGTGCTGTCCTCCTCACTTCTCGTTCCCCTCTGTTGATACCACCCGTCCCCGACAGTCCAGGGACGTGCGCGGGGTGTGTCGGTTAGTTGCGCTCGACGTCGATCGGGTGGGTGGCGAGCAGGGCGAGGGGGAGCGGCTGCCGGCGCAGCACCTGCGCCCACACGTCGACCCGGGCGGGAGCGACCACGTCCGACGCCAGCGCCGAGATCACGATCCAGTCGTCGCGCTGGAGTTCGGAGTCGAGCTGGCCGTACGTCCAGCCGGAGTAGCCGGCGAAGATCCGGACACCCTCCACCAGCGGGGCGATGACCTCGGGGTCGGAGTCGAGATCCACCATCACCACGCGGCCGTGGACCCGGCGCAGACCCGCGACACCGTCGGCCTGCGCACCGGTGCGCAGTGTCGCCAGGCACAGTGCGGCGTCCCGTTTGACGGGGCCGCCGACGTACAGCGCGGACGGGCGCGCGGCGAGCGGCGCCCACTGTGGCAGCACGTCGTGCACCGCGGTTTCGCTGGGACGGTTGATGACCACGCCGAGGCTGCCGGCGTCGTTGTGCTCGATCACATAGATCACGGTGCGACGGAATGCGGGTTCGACGAGATCTGTGGACGAGACCAACAGGCTGCCGGGCCGGACCACCGGTTCCGTCGACGCCGTTCGATCTTCGGGTTCTTCTGCGTGCGCCACCTGAACATCATCCCACCGCGGCGGACGCGATGTGACGGAGGACGCGACCTGCGTCCGGTTCGCCGCTTTACGCCGCGGGCAGCCCCGCCGTCTCGGCCAGAACCGCGAGGTGGTGCTCGAACAGTGCCCCCGGTGTGGTGAACGTGTCGGCTCCGTACTGCCCGAACACCTCGAAGTTCACCGCCCCGAACAGAGCCGACCAGACCAGCACGCCGCGGGCGAGCAGAGGGTCGGGGGTGGTGAGTCCGAGTTCGGCGCGGATGCGGTCGAGGTCTGCCGCGAGTTGGTCGTCGATGGGCGCCGCCGCGGCCGCCTCGAGCTTGCCCGCCCGGAACGCGGTGTCGAAGATTCCGACGAGGGCGTAGATCACCCGCGTCCCCGGAGTCGTGGTCTCCTCGCCGGGCGCGTGGTAGCCGGGAACCGGGCTGCCGAACAGCAATCCGTAGCGGGCGGGTTCGCGGAGCGCCCACTCGCGCACCGCTCGGCCGAGTGCCAGGAACTGTTCCCGCGGTTCGGCGGCGGACGCGACGGCTGCCTCCGCGGCATCGCCGAGTTCGTTGTATCCGTCGACGACGAGCAGCGTCAGCAGTTCGTCGCGGCTCTTGACGTACCGGTAGACGGCGGAGGACACGACGCCGAGGTCCCGCGCGACGGCCCGCAGCGACAGTGCCGCGGCGCCGACCGCGGCCAGCTGTTCGCGTCCGATCCTCGTGATGTCCTGCAACGTCTGTTCGCGGGCGCGCTCCCGTGGTGTTCCTGGCATGGGGTCCAGGGTGGCAATTTCAGAGAGCGGTGTCAACAAAGGAGAGCAGTGCTCTTGACAATGAGGTCGAGAGGGAGCATTCTCAAATCAGACAGAGAGCAGTGCTCTCGAATCTCCGAAATCGACTCACACAGCAGGAGCGGACATGTCGAACATCGAGATCGTCACCGGAGCAGGACCCGTCGGCTGGACCGTCGCCCTGCAGCTCGCCGAGCAAGGGCGCCAGGTGCGGGTCCTCACGCGGTCGGGCAGCGGCCCGGACCATCCCCTGATCGAGCGGCGGAAGGTCGACGTCTCCGACGCCGACGCACTGCGTGAGGCATTCGACGGAGCAGTCGCCGTCTACCACTGCATCCACGCCGCCTACAGCGCGGACGCGTGGGAGCGCGAACTCCCCGCCGCCGAGCAGACCGTGCTCGAGGCCGCAGGCCGCGTCGGCGCCGTCGTAGTGTTCCCCGAGAGCCTCTACTCCTACGACACGTCGCACCAGCCGATGACCGAGCACACGCCGCGGTCGGCCGACTCCGGCAAACGCGGCATCCGGACCCGGTTGCTGAAGGCCCGCGCCGAGTCCTCGACCCCCACCGTGAGCGTCGTCGCGTCCGACTTCTTCGGACCGCAGGTACTGAACGCGCACGCCGGCGAGCGCATGGTGCCCGTCGTCCTCGCGGGCAAGACGATGCGCGTCCTCGGTTCCGCCGACCTGCCCCACTCGTTCACGTACGTTCCCGACTTCGCGGCCGCGATGATCGTCGCCGCCCACGACCCCGCGCTGTGGAACTCGGTGCTGCACGCACCGACGGTCCCGGCCGTCACCCAGCGGCAGATGGTCGAGGCCTATGCGAAGGCCGCCGGGGTTCCCGCCCCGAAGGTGAGCACCCTGCCCGGCTGGGTGATCCGCGGCGGCGGACTCGTGCACCAGGGGAGCCGCGAACTGGCCGAAATGCTGTACCAGTTCGAGGAGCCGTTCGTGATGGACTCGTCCGAGAGCGAGGCCCGGCTCGGGCTGACCCCGACCCCGCTGGACCGTGCCGCCGAGGAGACCGTCCGGTGGTGGCAGGACAGGTCGATCGCGGCCGCCGGATAGGGTCCTGTGAATGGCGAAACAGCTCGGCAACCGGCGCGAGGCGTGGCGCAGAACGGCGTACACCCTCCGGCGGTCGCCCGGGCTGGCCCGTCTCGCGACGGTGCGATTCGCCAGTCAGCTGGGCGACGGCATGTTCCAGACGGCACTCGGCGGCGCAATTCTGTTCAACCCGGAGCGCGCAACGGATCCCGTCACGATTGCCGCCGGTTTCGCGGTACTGCTGCTCCCGTACTCGGTGATCGGACCGTACGCGGGCGCGCTCCTCGACCGCTGGGACCGCCGCGCCGTGCTGCTGTGGGCGAATGTTCTGCGCGGACTGCTGATTCTGCTGACCGCCGTGTTGCTGGAGACCGGGACCGGTGAGTCCGCGCTGCTCCTCCTCGCCCTCGCCGCCATCGGCGTGAGCCGGTTCGTTCTCGCGGGAGTCTCGGCGGCGCTGCCGCGAGTGGTGCACCGGTCCTGGCTCGTGGCCACCAATTCGGTGCTCGCCACCGCCGGCTCCGTCGTCGCCGCACTCGGAGCCGCGACGTCCGTCGCCATCATCTCCCTCGTGGGCGCCGGCGACCGCGGCTCGGGAATCGCCGTCGCGGCAGCCGCCTGCGGTTCCGCGGTGGCCGCGTTCGCGGCGTCGCGCTTCCACCATCGGCTGCTCGGCCCGCACGCCGACGAGAAACCCGAATACGGTGCGGTCCGCGCCGTCGCGGCCGGACTGCGCAACGGGGCGGTCGCCGTGTGGCAGTCACCGGGCGTCACGACGGCGATGATCGGAATAGGCACGCACCGGATCGTTTTCGGTGTCAACACGCTGATCATGGTTCTGGTGCTCCGCGACACCGCCACCGTCAGCGCCCTGCCCGGAGGTCTGGCCGGTTTCGGTGTCGCGGTCGGCGCCACCGCCGCGGGCATGCTGCTGGCGGCGATCTCGACGCCGTTCCTGATTCCGCGCGTCGGACGGTCCCGCACCATCGTCGGCGGCCTGATCCTCGCCCTCGTCGTGCAGTGCACACTCGTCGCGACGCTCACGCAGGCGTCGCTGCTGTGCGGTGCGCTCCTCCTCGGATTCGCCGGGCAGTCCATCAAACTCACCGGTGACGCGGCAATGCAGATCGAGATCGAGGACGACCGCCGCGGACAGGTGTTCGCCCTGCAGGACACGGTGTTCAACGTGGCCTTCATCGCGTCGATCGCCGTAGCCTCCCTCGTGATCGCCCCCGACGGCCGGTCACTCGGGCTGGTGCTGGCGGGTGGTGCGGTCTACGGACTCGGACTGCTCGGCGTCCTGTTCAACTCCCGACGCGAATCCGCCTGACAACCGAGCTATTTCGACCCCGGCATCGGCACGTTCTGCAGCCGCACCTGACCGCGGGCCACCTCCTTGCCGGTGTCGGTCGCGGTGATCACCACCGACCACAACTGCTGCACCCGACCCTGCTGGATGGGCACCGCGACCACGTCGACCCGTCCCTCGGTGCGGGCCCGCAGGAAGTCGGTTCCGTTGTGCACACCCACCGCGAACTCACCCCGGTCGGCGACGGCAGTGCTCGCACCGATGCTCGCGGCCGATTCGACCGCCGTCGTGTAGACGCCGCCGTGCACGACTCCCCACGGTGTGTGGTGGTCGGCGGACAGGTCGATGTGGCCGACGACCTTGGTCCCCGACACCTCGTCGAGTTCCAGGCCGGCAGCGGCGACGAAGGCGCTCGCCGCCTCCCGGGTCAGATCGGTCATGATGCGTTCTCCTCGTCGAACACTCGGTTAGTTTGAAATC
This sequence comes from Rhodococcus mengyinensis, assembly GCF_048381435.1. Classification (NCBI taxonomy): domain Bacteria; kingdom Bacillati; phylum Actinomycetota; class Actinomycetes; order Mycobacteriales; family Nocardiaceae; genus Rhodococcus; species Rhodococcus mengyinensis. The sequence continues at coordinate 47,229 of NZ_JBLWIT010000116.1, forward strand.
CCAACCCACTGTGCCCGGCTTCGGCACCGACGTCAATGGTCCGGTAGTACCGGTTCCACCTACGCCCGATGAAATTCACCTGTGCGACAGTGAGACCGCACTGTGACCGGACGGGCCGGGCTCGTGCGCCGAGGATGCCGTCGCCGGGTGTTATCTTCAACCCGAACGTGCAGGTCGGTCCACCATTACTCCGACCACCGATCTGGAGGGGTCCCGTGGTCGAGAAGTCATGGTCTGTGGCCGGAGTGCCGCTGTGCGTCGCGGCCGTCGTGGCCGCGACGATCGGCTTCACCGCCGCCCCCGCCGCGGCCGAGACCACTCCGTGGCTGCCGGTGAATGCCTGCGGCGAGACCGGGTTCAACCCGGCAAAGGAGCCTCCGAGTCCGGGCGGCGGCCCACTGCTGCCGCCCCTTCCCCCGACCGTGAGCATCCCGATCCCGTACCCCGACTTCGTGCCGGTGCCGGTCCCCGGACCGACCGCCGACCAGACGCGTGTCGCCCAGGACCTTCCCGCCGACCCATGTGCGGACCCGTGCCCCGACCTCACCGATCCGGTCGACGAACCGGAGACCGAGCCCGGGTCCTCGGGTTCTGCAGGCTCTTCCGGTTCCGCGGGGTCGTCGGGTTCTGCGGGGTCGTCGGGCTCGAGTGCGCTGACCATCCCGAAGATCTCGATCGATCCGCGTCCCGAGACCATTCCCATCCCCGTTCCCGGCGGCCCCGGACCCGAACCGCAGCCGGCGCCTCCCGTCGAGATCAACCCCGCCGAACGTGGTTCCCTCACCGCACCCGTGGCGAAGCCGGAGGTCGGCGACGTCCGGTTGGTGTCGCAGCTGACGGGCCGCGGTTCGGAGAACCGCACGGACAAGCGCTGGCAGGTCGACGGCACCGACCTCGGCATCACCTGGGAAACGAAACCCGGTGAGGTCGCGGTCGCGTTCGGCGACACGTTCGGCAAGGACTGGGCTCCGCCCGGCGCGTTCGGCGAGGACTGGCGGAGCAACGTTCTCGGCCACAGCACCGACACCGACCTGTCCGACGGCATGACCATCGACAGCATGGTCCAGGACAGCCGGTGCCATGCCGCCGAGATCATCGACAGCAGGCACATCAACAACTTCGAGACCACCACCATCCCCACGTCGGGGTTTGCGATCGGTGACCGTCAGTACCTGAGCTACATGTCGGTGAAGCGCTGGAGCATGGTCCCCGGCATGTGGTACACGAACTACGGCGGCATCGCGTACTCCGACGACAACGGGCAGACCTGGACCAAGGACCAGCACGCCAAGTGGGACAACATCTTCGGCGCCCGCTTCCAGGTGTCCGCGATGGTGCCGCAGGGCGACTACGTGTACATGTTCGGCACCCCCAACGGGCGGATCGGCACCATCGGCCTGGCCCGGGTGCCGGTCGAACAGGTCCTCAACACCACGTCGTACCAGTACTGGTCGGACGGCATTTGGACCCCCGTGTCCCAGCACCTCGCGACCCCCATCGTCGGTGGGGTGGCCAGCGAACTGTCCGTCCGCTACGACGCGACCGCGGGCACCTGGCTGATGAGCTACCTCGAGCCCGTCGGCGGCTCGATCATCCTGCGGCAGTCGTCGAGCCCGCAGGGTGTGTGGTCGGACGGCGCGACGCTCGTCGACACGGCCGACTACCCGATGGCGTACGGCGGCTTCATGCATCCGTGGTCGACGGACAAGGATCTGTATTTCACGATCTCGGAGTGGGACAGCTACAACGTCTACCTGATGCACGCGTCCCTGCACCCGTGAGTACTTGTCAACCGCCCGTGGTTAACAAGTACGCACGGCATGGAGGGCGACCTCGGTGGCCTTGACGACGAAGAACACGTCCAGCCCCGGCACCAGATCGAGTTCCGCGACGGACGCCGCCGTCACATCGGCGCTGAGTTCGAACCTGCCTCCGGCTTCGGCGGCGCGCACCCGGACCGTCGGCCCACGCACCTCGATCTCCGAGATGGACACCCGGAAGACGTTGCGCGGACTGCCTTCCGGAGAGCGCCGGTGGACGGCCACCGAATGGGGAGCGAACACCGCGACCGCCGGCGCACCCGGCACGAAATCGGCGTCGGGCAGACCGTGCAGCCGAACACCGGTCTCGGTCTCGAAGCCGTCCTGCGCCCCGAACACGGGAACGAGGTTGAGCCCGGCGATCCGCGCGGCGAACGCACTGCGGGGGCGGGTCAGCACGTCTCGCACCGAACCGAATTCGACCACCTGACCGCCCTCGACGACGATCACCCGGTCGGCCAGCGCCAGCGCGTCGAGGATGTCGTGGGTGACCACGACCGCGGTCCGGTCGCCCTCCCGCAGCACCCGTCGGAGCAGGACGCGCAGGGCGGGCGCCGCGGCCACGTCGAGGGCTGACATGGGTTCGTCGAGCAGGAGGGCCTGGGGTTCGGCCGCGAGGGCCCGCGCCACCGCGACCCGCTGCGCCTGCCCCCCGGACAGCTCGTGCGGACGGCGGTCGGCAAACTGCGTCGCATCCACTGCGTCCAGCCATTTCTCGGCGATCGCCCGCGCCTCCCGACGTCCCCGGCCGGCACTGCGCGGGGCGAATGCCACGTTGGCGGCCACCGTCAGATGCGGGAACAACAGCGCCTGCTGTGCGAGCAGCGCGATGCCGCGCCGGTGTGGGGGCACGGCGACGCCCCGGGCGGTGTCGGTGAGCACGCGACCGTTCAGTTCGACGCGTCCGAAGTCTGGGCGAACCAGGCCGGCGACCACCGAGAGTGCCGTCGACTTGCCGGCACCGTTCGGCCCGAGCACCGCCAGCACCTCGCCCTCGCCGAGGTCGAATCCCACGTCGACGCCACGCGCATCCACCCGCGCCTCGACGCTCAGGCCGGTCATACGGCAGCCCTCGACGCCCAGCCCCGCGAACCCACCACGATGAGCACCGCGACCACGACGAGCACCAGCGACAACGCCACGGCCGCATCGGCATCGGTCTCACGCTGCAGGTAGATCTCGAGCGGCAGGGTTCTCGTGACGCCCTGCAGACTGCCCGCGAACGTCAGTGTCGCCCCGAACTCGCCGAGCGCCCGCGCGAACGACAACACGGCCCCGGACACCAGCCCGGGCAGCACCAGCGGCAGCGTCACCCGCCGGAAGACGGTGGTGGGGCTCGCACCGAGCGTCGCGGCGGCGTGCTCGTACCGGCTGCCTGCGGTGCGGAGCGAACCCTCGAGGCTCACCACCAGGAACGGCAGCGCGACGAACGTCTGCGCGAGCACCACGGCCGTGGTGGTGAACGCGATGTGGATGCCCGCGACCTCGAGGTGCTGCCCGATGAGGCCCTTCCGACCGAACGTGTACAGCAGGGCGATACCCCCGACCACCGGTGGAAGCACGAGCGGCAGGAGAACCAGCGACCGCAGCACGTGCAGTCCGCGAAAACTGCTGCGCGACAGCACGGCCGCCATCGGAACCCCCAGCAGGACGCACAGCACGGTGCTCAGGGCTGCGGTCCGCAGGCTCAGTTCCAGCGCTGCGAGCGAGGATTCGGACGTGACCAGCTGGAAGAACCGCGACCAGTCGACGCTCGCGAGCATCGCGAACAGTGGCAGGACGACGAACAGTCCGCCCAGTGCCGCCGGAACGAAGATCCAGCCCGGAAGCCCGGACGGGACTCTGACGCGCGCCGCCCGGATCACGGCTGGGCGAACCCTGCCTTCGCCAGCACTGCCTGGCCGTCGGGTCCCGTGACGAGGTCGACGAAGCCCTGCGCCGCGTCCGGCGCCCTCGAAGCGGACAGCGTCGCAATGGGATAGGTGTTCACAGCCTGCGCGGCCTCGGGGAACGCCACGGCCGTCAGCTTCTCACCCGCGCTCGCCGCGTCCGTGACGTACACCAGTCCGGCGTCGGCCTGACCGGCCGTCACCTTGTTCAGCACGTCGGTGACCGACGACTCCTCGCTGACCGGGCTGCGGTCGACACCCGACGCGGACTCGACCTTCTGCGTCGCGGAACCGCACGGAACCTGCGGGGCACACGTGACCACCAGCGTCCCCTCACGGTTCAGATCCGCGAAGGACGTGATGCCCTTGGGGTTTCCGGGTGCCGTCACGATGGTCAGCGTGTTGGCGGCGAAGTCGACGGGACTGCCCTCGACGAGTCCGGCGTCGACCACCTTCGTCATGTTGGTGGTGTCGGCGGACGCGAACACGTCGGCCGCGGCGCCCTGGTCGAGTTGAGCGGCGAGGTCGGAGGATCCGGCGAAGCTGAACTCGACGTGCGATCCGGGGTTCGCGGTCTCGTACATCTGGCCGAGTTCCGTGAACGTGCCCTTCAGCGACGCGGCGGCGAACACCGTGATGCCGCCACCCGGCGCGGACGCGGACGCCGACTCGGCCGAACCCGAGGCTCCGCTGTCGTCGTTCGAACCGCAACCGGTGAGAAGACCGAGTGCGGCCGCAGCAGCCCCCGTCGTGGCCCGCCGCCAGGACTTCCTCATGAAAATCCTCCAGGTGTTTCGACGATCACCGTGGTCGACTTGACGACGGCTACCGCGACCTTGCCGGGCTCGAGCCCGAGGTCGCGGACGGCTTCGCTGCTCATCAGGGAGACGACGCGGAAAGGCCCGCACTGCATCTCGACCTGGGCCATCACCTTGTCCATCACCACCGCGGTCACGATGCCGGTGAATCGGTTACGCGCCGAGGAGTCCGATCCGAGCAGATCGGGCGACTTCGAGGCGTTGGCGCGCGCGAACTCGGCGAGCGCGGGGCCGTCGACGACCTTGCGGCCCGACTCGTCCTTCTCCGCCGCGAGACTGCCGTTGTCGATCCACCGCCGGACCGTGTCGTCGCTGACGCCGAGCAGTTCTGCTGCCTGTCGTATCCGGATACCCGTCATCCGAGAATTGTCCGCGCATGCGTCATGACCGACATCCTATGTCGGCAAATACGGACCGATCAAGTGGGTCTTTCCGCAGATGCGGATCAGTACACGTCGCGCACGTAGCGCTTGTCGGTCGCGAGCTGCTTCATGTAGAGCTCGGTGTCCTCTTCGTCCAGGCGCCCATGGGTGCGGACGACCTCACGGACCGTCTCGTCGACGTCCTTCGCCATGCGGCTGGCGTCGCCGCAGACGTACAGCGACGCACCCTCCTGCATCCAGCCCCACAGCTTGGCGCCGTGCTCGCGAATGCGGTCCTGCACATAGATCTTCTGCCGCTGGTCCCGGGAGAACGCCGCATCGAGGTGGGTGAGAAATCCGTCGCGGTGCATAGCTTCCATCTCCTCGCGGTAGTAGAAGTCGGTAGCCTCGTGCTGCTCACCGAAGAACATCCAGTTCTTGCCCGTGTGACCCAATTCCCGGCGTTCGTGCAGGAATCCGCGGAACGGAGCGATGCCGGTGCCGGGACCGACCATGATCATCGGTGCATCGGCCGCCTGCGGGGGACGGAAGTGCGCCGACTTCTGCACGAAGATCGGCACGTCGGCCTCGTCGCAGTGATCGGCGAGGAACGTCGAGCAGACCCCGGAGCGGTTCTTGCCCTCGTGGTTGTAGCGCACCGCGGAGACGGTCAGCTGCACCTCACCCGGATCGACCTTGGGGCTCGACGAGATCGAGTACAACCGCGGCTGCAGGCGCTTGAGAACGCTCAGCCACTCGTCGGCGTCGGCGTCGACCCCGTACTCCGCCAGCACGTCCATCGACTGCCGCCCCCACAACCACTGCTGGAGCGCGATCTTGTTCTGCGGGCGCAGCAGCCGCGCCAGCTCGGTGTCCTGGGTGCGGCTCTGCACGAACCGCAGCAGCTCGGGGGTCACCTTCGTGATCTCGAGCTTCGTGCGCAGCGCCTCGCGCAGCGTCATCTCCGGCAGGTCCGGCAACGTGACGGGCGTGTCCGGGATCGACCGGGTGACCTTCAGCCACTCGTCGACGACGGCGTCGCTGTTGGTCGGCCAGACACCGAGAGCGTCGCCCGCCTCATAGGTGAACTCCAGATCGCTCACTTCGAAACCGAACTGCCGCACGTCCTTCGACGATCCGGCCGCGCTGAGCGGAATGTTCTTCGTCAGCCGCGTGATCAACGGCGTCTTCCGCGTGAACGTCGCCGCCTTCTTCGCCGCGGGCCGGGCAGGCGCGGGTGCGGACGCCACCACGGTCGCACCGTCGGCCGCCGCACGCTCCCGGACCAGCTTCTGGACCTGGGTCAGCCACTGACGTGCCTGCTCCTCGTAGTCGGGTTCGCAGTCGACCCGCTCGGTGAGACGCTTCGCCTCCAGCTGCTCCAGCCGGGCGTCGATCCGCTTGCCGTGCCCGCAGAAGTCGTCGTAGTTGGAATCGCCGAAAGCCAGCACGGCGTACCGGGTCTGCGACAGCTTCGGGGCCTCGTCGCTGCTGAGCGCGGACCAGAAGTTGCTGCCGTTGTCGGGGGCGTCGCCGTCCCCGAACGTGCTGGTGATGATCAGGAGGTCGCGGACGTCGGCGAGGCCCGCGACGTCGTAGTCGTCCATGCTCATCAGGCGGGTGCCGTGCCCGGCCGCTTCGAGTTGTTCGGCACATTCGGCGGCGAACTCCTCGGCGTTGCCGGTCTGCGACGCCCACACCACCACCACGGGGTGCTGTACCGATTCAGTATTCGCGTCCGGCACCACGACGCTCTGCGGAACGTCGGAACGGGAGAACAGCCCCGCCATCAGACCGTCCAGCCACACTCGCTTGGACCCGGAGATCGGTGCGCTTCGCGGAAGGACCGGAACGCCCTGGATCTCGGTGGACTGCAGCCCCGACAGCAGCCCGGCGAGGTACATGCGTTCGTGTTCGTCGAAGGTGGGGGAGGCGGAGTCGTCCAGGCCCAGGATGCGACTCATCTCCGCGGCGGGCGAACCCTGCGCGAGCGTGAGCGCCCCGCCGGATTCCGGCGCCTCCGGCGTCGACACCGGGGCCACCCGGGTCAGGGAGACGGCGCACGCCTTGAACTCCGGCTGGAAGGACGTGGGATCGACGGCGTCGTTGGTGACGGCGTTGATGCTGAGGTACTCGCCGAAGGAATCGTTCCAGTGGAACGGGGCGAAACACCCGCCGGCGAGGACGCGGTCGCTGACGACGGCGGGAAGGACCGCGCGACCGCGCCGGGACGCCACCTCCACCTTGTCGCCGTCGGCGATCGAAAGCTTCTGCGCATCAGCGGGATTGATCTCGACGAACGGGCCGGAGTTCAGCTTGTTGAGCTTGGCCACCTTGCCCGTCTTCGTCATCGTGTGCCACTGGTGCTGCAGGCGACCGGTGTTGAGGACGAAGGGGTAGTCGTCGTCGGGCATCTCGGCGGGCAGCATGTGCGGGCGCGGGAAGAATGCGGCCTTGCCGCTCGCGGTGGCGAACGCCAGGCGGGGGAGTGAACCGTCGGGAGCCGACAGCAGGTTCTGGCTCACGCCGTCGTTGACGTAGCGGAGGGGGTTGCGATCGGTGCGGTTGCCGGGCGGGCTCGGCCACTGCACCGGTGTCTCCCGCAGGCGGTCGTAGGTGATGCCGCGAAGGTCGTAGCCGGTCTTGGGATTCCAGGTGCGCTTGATCTCCTCGAACACGTCCTCCGAGGAGTCGTAGGTGAACGCGTCCGCGTATCCCATCTCGCAGGCGACGCGGGCGATGATCTGCCAGTCGGGCAGTGCCTGACCCACCGGGTCGACGGCCTGCTGCAACAGGGTGAGGTTGCGCTCGGAGTTGATCATCACCGAATCCGACTCCGCCCACAGCGCACCGGGCAGCAGGATGTCGGCGTAACCGTTGGTCTCGGTGTCGAGGAAGACGTCCTGCGTGATCACGAGCTCGGCGGCCTCGAGGCCCTCGATCACCGTCCGCCGGTTCGCCACGGTGGCAACGGGATTGGTGCAGATGATCCAGCAGGCCTTGATGTCACCCGCCACCATCCGCTCGAACATGTCGACGGTTCCGGTGCCGACCTCCGTGCGGATACTGCCCTCCGGCAGCTCCCACAGATCCTCGATGAACGCCCGGTCGTCGGCGGCGAGCACCGACCGCTGCCCCGGCAGGCCGGGACCCATGTACCCCATCTCGCGGCCACCCATCGCATTGGGCTGACCGGTGAGGGAGAACGGGCCGCTGCCCGGACGGCAGATCGCACCGGTGGCCAGGTGCAGGTTGCAGATCGCGTTGGTGTTCCACGTGCCGTGCGTGCTCTGGTTGAGCCCCATCGTCCAGCAGCTCATCCAGTTCTCGGCCTCACCGATCCACTGGGCGGCCTGACGGATGTCGGATTCTGGGATGCCGGTGATCTCCGCGACCTTCTCGGGGGTGTACTCCTCGAGGAACTCCGGCATCACCTCCCAGCCCTCGGTGAACTCGGCGATGAACTCGGGATCGGTGTGGCCGTTCGTCACGAGCAGGTGCAGCAGGCCGTTGAGCAGTGCGAGGTCGGTGCCCGGCGCGATCTGCATGAACAGGTTGGACTTGTCGGCCGTCGCGTTGCGGCGCGGGTCGACCACGATCAGCTTGGCGCCGGCCTTGACGCGGTCCATCATCCGCAGGAACAGGATGGGGTGACAATCCGCCATATTGGCGCCGATCACGAAGAACACGTCGGCCTTGTCGAAGTCCTGGTACGACCCGGGCGGACCGTCCGCGCCCAGCGACTGCTTGTAACCGGTGCCCGCACTGGCCATGCACAGCCGCGAGTTGGACTCGATCTGGTTGGTGCCGACGAAGCCCTTCGCGAGCTTGGTGATCAGGTACTGCGCCTCGATGGACATCTGACCGGAGACGTAGAAGGACAGGGCGTCCGGTCCGTGCTCGTCGAGTTGTTCCTTCAACCGGCGCGCGGTCTCGCTGATGGCGGCGCCGACGTCGATCGAGGTGGGTGCCTCCCCGCGCTCGTCGCGGACGTACCCGGTTTCCATCCGGCCACCGGCCACCAGCATCTCGGCGCTCGTCGCACCTTTGGTGCACAGCCGCCCGAAGTTGGTGGGATGGTCCTTGTCGCCGGACGCCTTGAGCACACGGCGCGCACTGGTCTCGGGATCGATCCCGACCTCGAGCACCATGCCGCAGCCGACACCGCAGTACGAGCAGGCGGTCTTCACTGTGGAAGTCCCGGCTTTCTGCTGCTGCATCGACTAGCTCCTCACCTGCACGGTCGCAGCCTGTCCACCCGGCTCACGACCTGTATCAATGCTGCCGTGAACCGTGTTTCGTCGGGATTAACCCCCGTGAGCGTTCGGTGACGTCTCTCGCACCCGGGCCCGGGCACGGTGGTGATGTCGAGGCAGAATCGACCAGGTCATGTGACCGTCGTCACTTCAGGTGAGTGGCCGCCCGAAAGCGGAGTAAATAGAACCGAGCGGATCGACGCTCGGTCAGCCCTGCTGCGTGGCCCACCACGACAGCAGTTCGGCCTCGGCCTCGTCGCGACTGAGGGGGCCGCGATCGAGCCGGAGCTCCTTGAGGTACTTCCACGCCTTCCCGACGTCGGGGCCCGCCGGAATGCCGAGCAGCTCCATGATCGCGTTGCCGTCGAGGTCGGGGCGCACCCGCGCGAGGTCTTCCTGCTCGGCGAGCCGGGCGATCCGCTCCTCGATGTCGTCGTATGTCGCCTGCAGGGCGGCCGCCCGCCGCTTGTTGCGGGTGGTGCAATCGGCGCGGACCAGCTTGTGCAGCCGCGGCAGCAGCGGGCCGGCATCGGTCACATACCGGCGCACGGCGGAATCGGTCCACTGACCCTTGCCGTAGCCGTGGAACCGCAGGTGGAGGAACACCAGCTGCGAGACGTCGTCGATCATCTGCTTCGAATACTTCAGCGCCCGCATCCGCTTGCGGACCATCTTCGCGCCGACCACCTCATGGTGGTGGAAGCTCACACCACCGCCCGGCTCGTTGCGCTTCGTGTCCGGTTTACCGATGTCGTGCAGCAGCGCCGCCCACCGCAACACCAGGTCGGGGTCGCCGTCCTCGAGGTCGACGGCCTGCTTCAGCACGGTCAGCGAGTGCCAGTACACGTCCTTGTGCTGGTGGTGCTCGTCGATCTCGAGCTTCATCTGCGGCACCTCGGGCAGCACGAAATCGGCGAGACCCGTCTCGCACATCACGTTCATGCCGTCGATCGGGAATTCGCCGAGAATCAGCTTGTCGAGTTCGGCCCGCACGCGTTCGGCCGTGATCCGCTCGATCTGCGGCGCCATGTCGACGATGGCCTGATGCACGCGCTCGTGCAGCGTGAACCCCAGCTGTGACACGAACCGGGCGGCCCGCAACATGCGCAGCGGGTCGTCGTTGAAGGAGTTCTCCGGCGCCGACGGCGTGTCCAGCACCCCGGCCAGCAGGGCGTTCATGCCTCCCAGGGGGTCGACGAAGTCCTGCGATCCGTCCGCACCGATCCGCACGGCCATCGCGTTGACCGTGAAATCGCGCCGAACCAGATCGTCCTCGAGCTTCGTCCCGAACTGGACGACCGGATTGCGCGACACCCGGTCGTAGGCGTCGGCGCGATACGTCGTGATCTCGATCTGCTGGCCCGCCTTGGCGGCGCTGATCGTCCCGAACTCGATGCCCGTGTCCCACTGGTTGTCGGCCCAGCCGGACAGCAGCTTCTGCACCCGCTCCGGGTGAGCGTCGGTGGTGAAGTCGAGGTCGGTGCCGAGGCGGCCCAGGATTGCGTCCCGGACACTGCCCCCCACCAGGTACAACTCGTGACCGGCGGCAGCGAACCTCTCACCGAGCGGCGTCAGGACTTCGGACAGCTCGCGCAGCGTCACCGCGGCGCCGGCAAGCAGTCGCGTACGGCGCTCGTCGTCGAGAGAAGGGGCAGTCACGTCCAGGAAGCTTACCGAGGTGCGCAAATAGCGAGATACGCATACACGCTGTCACCTCGCCGTTCGGTTCACCACAGGTGTGTCACGAAGCGTCTCGGTTCGGGTGCGGCGTTCCGGTGGAGACGGCAAAGCCAACTACTATCGATGGGGTGTCTGCTGCCGAACGTGCGAACAGGAGTCGCCGCAACTCGCGGCGGCGCGGCGCCGTCGGCAAACCCGCGAAACCCCACATGAGGACGGTTCGCGAAACCTCGGCGGGCGGGCTCGTCGTCAACGGTCTCGGCGGACCGCGGGAGAATCTGTGCGCCGCGCTGATCGGACGCACCGACCGACGCGGGCGGCTGCTGTGGTCGCTGCCCAAGGGACACATCGAGCAGGGCGAGACCGCCGAACAGACCGCGATGCGTGAGGTCGAGGAAGAGACCGGCATCCAGGGCACCGTCCTCGCGTCGCTCGGCAGCATCGACTACTGGTTCGTCACGGAGGGCCGACGGGTCCACAAGACCGTCCACCACTATCTGCTGAGATGCCTCGGTGGGGAACTGTCGGACGAAGACGTGGAAGTCACCGAGGTAGCGTGGGTGCCGCTCGCCGAGCTGGGATCACGCCTGGCCTACGCAGACGAACGGAAACTCGCAGAAATCGCCGGTGACTTGATCTCCAAGATGACTACCACCCCGACCGCCCCCGACCTGAAGCTCCAGAAGGGGCCAGACGCCGGATGAGGATGGCTTTGCGTCGGGTCGGTGCCGTGACGTTGACCGCACTCGCGGTCGTTCTGGCTCCCACCAGCACCGTGGTGGCGGCGGCCCAGGACCCGGTGCCGCCCGAGAGCGCCGGGACCCAGACGGTCGACGAGGACCCCGAGTTTCTCGAACTGCACATCGACAACGTCACGCCGTCCACGGTCACCACCACCAGCGACCCGTTCGTCACCGTCACGGGCTCGGTGAAGAACGTCGGCGACCGCACGGTCCGCGACGTCAGCGTGCGGTTGCAGCGCGCCCCCGCCGTCGCGAGCAGCGAGGGCCTCCGTACGTCTCTGACCCTCGATCAGTCGCGGTACGACACGGTCGGCATGTTCGACACGGTCGCGGGCCGCCTCGACGAGGGGCAGAGCAAGCAGTTCACGCTGTCGCTGCCGCTGCGGTCCGACACCGACATCTCCCTCGACATCACCGAACCCGGCGTGTATCCGCTGATGGTGAACGTGAACGGCACCCCCGAGTACGGCGGGGCGGCGCGTCTCGACGACGCCCGTTTCCTGCTTCCCGTGTTCGGGGTCCCCGGCACGCCGGCCGTGCCCCCGGACATCTCCAGTCCCGTCGCGGTCACCATGCTGTGGCCGCTCGCGGACCGGCCCCGGCTCGCGGCGGGGGTGCCCGGCTCCGTCACCGAACCGGTCCGTCTCGTCGACGACGACCTCGCGACGTCGCTCGCGGACGGCGGCCGCCTCGACGAACTGCTGGGCGCGGTGGAGTTCGCCACCCGGGAGAGCGTCGACCGCGACCACACGCTCCGGGACAGTCTGTGCCTGGCCGTCGACCCGGACCTGCTGATCACCGTCGAGAACATGACGCGCGGATATCTGGTGGTGGACGACCCGTCCGATCCCACCGGTTCCGCGCACGAGGGCACCGGTCAGGATGCCGCGTCGGCGTGGCTCGACCGCGCCCGGTCGCTGGCCGCGTCCATGTGCACCACGTCGGTGCCGTTCGCGCAGGCCGACCTGTCCGCGATCACCGAGGTCGCGAACCCGGACCTGACCGCGACGGCCGTCGAAGCCCCCGCGGACATCGTCGACAACGCTCTGGGTGTCACGTCGCTGCGCAATTTCGTATGGAGCGACGCCGGGGTGCTCGACGACGCGACGGCGCAGATGCTCCGCGGAGACGAGGCGACCACCACGCTCGTGGCCGCCAATTCCGTCGACACGACGACACCCCGCGACAGCGCCCACGTCATCGAGGCCACACCGCCCCCCGCGCCCGTTCCCGCGAACGGGGAGACGACCCCGGCGGCCACCGAGACGCCCGCGGCCACCGGAAGTGTCGACGCGCTGCTGTTCGATCCCTCGGTCGGCACGGCGCTCGCGGCCATGGGGACGACACCGCAGACCCCCTCGTACACCCCGCAGCGCGCGCGGTACGACCTCTCGGACGATTCGCAGACCGCCCGGCTGCAGGACGCGCTCGGTGCGGTGTCGTGGTCTGCCCTCGAACCCGAGGCCGCACGGGCTGCCGGCACCCCGCGTTCGCTGATGGTGGTGCCGCCGCAGCTCTGGACGGCGGGCGCCGAGGACGCGAAGACACTGCTGTCCACGGTCTCCTCGCTGATGCGCTCGGGCCTGGCGACGCCCCGGCCGCTGCCCGCGATGCTGGGACGACAGCCCGGATCACCCGAGGTCGCGACCCTGGAGTACCCGGATCAGGCCGCCGAGGACGGCGTCCCCGCCCATATCCGGGACGCCGCCGGCACGCAGACACCCCGCATCGAGGCGCTGAACGCCGCGCTGGTCGACGACCCGCAGGCCCCGCTCACCCCGGAACGCTTCACCGCACCGCTGCGCGAGGACCTGCTGCGCTCGATGAGCCTCGCGCATCGCCGCGACGACGAACGGCGGTCCGCGGAGGAGGCGTCCGACGTGCGCGCCGACGAGGTGGCCGAAACCATGGACGACCTGTTCGGGGCAGTCACCGTCGTGTCGCCGGGCGGCGTCTACACGCTGGCGTCGGAGCAGAGCCCGCTGCTGCTGGTGGCCAGGAACGACCTGCCGGTCGGGATCACCGTCCGTCTCCAGGTGGATGCGCCGTCGGGGATGACCATCACCGACATCGGCCCCACCACGCTGCCCCCGCGGGGCAGTCGCACCCTCACCGTTCCCACCGAGGCCAACGACTCCCGCAAGCTCGTCGTCCAATTCTCTCTGACCACCGCCGATGGACAGCAACTGGGAGAGCCGACCAGCGTGACGGTACGGTCCAACGCGTACGGGCAGGCGTTGGCGATACTGACAGCATGCGCGGGTGCTCTGCTGCTGTTCCTCGCCGGCCGCCGGCTGTGGCATCGATTCCGCGGCCAGCCGGATCCAGCTGACGAAGGGTACGAACGTTCATGACCGGGAACTTGCCCAGTAGGGGCCAGAGGCTTCCCGATCGCTCCCATCCCCGGGTCGCCCCGTGGGAGCGGGACCACTGGGCTCGGGAAATCCGGCCGGACGAGGCACCGACGGTGCAGTTCGCGGCCATCCGGGTCGACCCCTCGCCGCCTCCGGTCCGGGATTCCGGGCCCTCGACCGCGCCGCAGAAGCAGAGCAACTCGCGACTGCTGGCGTCCACCGGTTCGATCGCGGTGGCGACGCTCGTCAGCCGCATCACCGGATTCGCCAAGCAGCTCCTCGTCCTGACGCTGCTGGGTGGGTCGGTGGCCAGCTCGTTCACTGTCGCCAGCCAGATCCCGAACATGATCTCCGAGCTCGTGCTGGGAGCGGTGCTCACCGCGATCGTGGTGCCCGTCCTGGTGCGCGCCGAACGTGAGGACCCGGATCAGGGTGCGGCGTTCGTGCGACGCCTGTTCACCGCCACGTGTGTGCTGCTCGGCACAGCGGCGTTGCTGGCGACCGCCGCCGCACCCGTACTCACCACCCACGTCTTCCTGTCGGCCGACGGCAAGGTGAACACATCCCTCACCACAGCTCTGTCCTATCTCCTCCTGCCCGCGATCCTGTTCTACGGACTGTCAGCGCTGCTCACGGCCATCCTCAACACCCGGCAGGTGTTCAAACCCGGTGCCTGGGCTCCGGTGCTGAACAACGTCGTGATGCTCACCGTGCTGGTGATCTACTACGCGACACCGGGGGAGATCACCCTCGATCCGGTGCGGATGAGCGACCCGAAACTGCTGGTCCTCGGTGTGGGCGTCACGCTGGGTGTCGTGGTGCAGGCGATGAGCCTGGTGCCTGCGATCCGGCGCGAGGGCATCTCGCTGAAACCGCTGTGGGGCCTCGACGACCGGCTCAAGCAGTTCGGCGGGATGGCCGTCGCGATCATCCTGTACGTGCTGATCAGCCAGGCGGGCATGATCGTCGCCACCCGCATCTCGTCACACGCGGACGCGTCGGGTCCCGCGATCTACAACAACGCGTGGCTCCTGCTGCAGCTGCCGTACGGCGTGCTCGGCGTGACGGTGCTGACGGCGATCATGCCGCGACTCAGCCGCAACGCCGCCGCCGACGACACCCCGGCCGTGGTCGACGACCTGTCCGTCGCCACCCGCCTGACGATGATCTCCCTCATCCCGATCATCACGTTCCTCACGTTCGCCGGCCCCGAGATCGGCCAGGCGCTCTACGGGTACGGCAACTTCGGGACCGGTGACGCCGAACGCCTCGGCCAGGCCGTCAGCTGGTCCGCGTTCACGCTCATTCCCTATTCCCTGGTACTGATCCAGCTCCGCGTGTTCTACGCCCGCGAGCAGGCCTGGACCCCGACGTGGATCGTCCTGGGCATCACCGCGGTGAAGATCGCGCTGTCGGCGCTCACCCCGATGATCGCCTCCAGCGACGACCAGGTGGTCATCCTGCTCGGCGTGGCCAACGGCCTCGGCTACATCACCGGCGCGCTCGTCGGGGGCTGGCTGCTGCACCGCAGTCTCGGCAACCTGCAGATGGCGAACGTCGGCAAGACGGTGTGGGTGGTGGTGCTCGCGTCGATGGCGGGTGCGCTCGTCATGCTCGGCGCCGACCGCCTCCTCGGGCTCGACCGTCTCACCAGTTTGTTCGGCGGTCCGGGCTCGATGGTCCGGGTCATGATCAGCGGCGTCCTGATGCTCGTCGTCACCTTCGTGATCCTCTGGTTCGCGAAGATCCCCGAAATCGTGTCCATCACCGTCGCCGTCGCCCGCAAGGTTCGCGCGCTGCGCGGTCGCGGCGCCGCACCGGAACCGGAGGCTGACCCGCTCGCAGAAGCCGAAACTGAACTGATTCCCGTGGTCCGCGCCACACCGCACGACTTCGGGGGACAGCCGCGTGGTATCGAACGACCCGGTGGACTCCCGTACCCTGGACACGAGCGGGTCGGATCGCCGCCCGGTACTGGTCGGAGTTGGGCATTCGAGAATGAAGGAGTGAGGGTGAGCGACGACGACGTGGCCGGCAGCAAGAGAGCCGGAGGTTCTACGGTGCAAGCGTCCGAACGCGATTCGGCCGCCGCCCCCAACGGCGTCGACGCCCCGACCACCCGGATCTCGTCCGAGTCGGCCTCCACCGACTCCGCGAAGTCCGGCAAGCAGGCCGGCGCCGCCGCACCGCAGAAGAAGGACGCAGACACGTCCGCGGGCTCCGAAGACACTCCGAAAACGGGGCAGAGCAAGGAGACCGGCGATCCTGCGGATGCGCAGACGAAGGCTGCTCCGAAGACTCCCGCCAAAGACTCCGGCGAATCGCGCGGAGACACACGTCACATGGGCGCTGCCCCCGCACGGGATCTCAGTTACGACACCGGAGTGATCCCGATCACACCCGCACCCGGACGTGAGCCCGGCGCAGGTCCTCGTCGTACTCCCCGTGGCCCCAAGCTCATTCCCGGCGCGTCCGTCGCGGGCGGTCGGTACCGCCTGCTGACACCGCACGGCGGTTCGCGGGGACTGCAGTTCTGGCAGGCGCTCGACGTCAAGCTCGACCGCGAGGTGGCTCTGACGTTCGTGGATGCCGAACAGCGCTCCACCTCGGCCGGTCCCGAAGGCCCGCAAGCCATTCTGTCGCGCACCCTGCGACTGGGCCGGATCAACTCGCCCGGTCTCGCCCGCGTGCTGGACGTGGTCCGCGGTAGCTCCGGCGGCATCGTCGTCGCCGAGTGGACCCCGGGACGCTCGCTGCGGGAGATGGCCGACACCAAGCCGTCTCCGATCGGCGCCGCCAGTGCCATCCGCGCACTCGCCGCGGCCGCCGAGACCGCGCACCGGGCCGGTGGGGCACTGTCCATCGACCACCCCGACCGCGTCCGTATCAGCATCAACGGCGATGCCGTGCTGGCGTTCCCGGCCACGCTCGCCGACTCCGACTCGAGTACCGACGTGCGCGGACTGGGCGCCATGCTCTACGCCCTCATCACCGCCCGCTGGCCGCTGGGCGACCCGTCCGCTCCCGCGGGTGACCCGTCGGGTTCGCACCGTCCGGGCAGCGTCGGCGGTATGCGACTGGCCGACCGCGACTCGAGCGGGCAGCCCATCGGACCGCGGGTGATCCGCCCGGAGGTCCCGTTCGAGATTTCCGCGGTGGCGCTGCGCTCACTCGAGCCGAACGGGGGAATCCGCACGGCGGCCACCGTGCAGCACATTCTCGACCAGGCGTCCGTCGTCAACGACAAGACCGAATTCATCCCCGTGCTGCGGCTCGGGCAGCGGGCCCCCGGCACGACCGGTCACGCTCTCGCCGACCCGGAAGCACTGGAGGCGGAGAAGAAGAAGTCCAACCGGATGATCGCGGCGCTCGTGGGCCTCGCGGTCGTCACGATCATCGTGCTGGCGCTCCTGGGCTTCTGGCTCGCGACGTTCCTCACGGGCAGTAGTTCCGACGCGCCGCTCACCGAACAGGACTTCGGGCTCACCACGTCGGCCGAGGCCCCGCCCAACCCCGAGTCCCCCGCCCCCGCGCCCGCCCCGGCGGCGAACGTCGCGCCGGTCAGCCCCTCGGGGGCGACGGTGTTCTCGCCGCAGGGCACCCCCGACTCGGCCGCGAACGCCCGGCTGGCCGTCGACGGCAACACGTCCACCGTGTGGAGCACCGACTCGTACTTCCAGCCGTTCCCCGCGCTGAAGAACGGTGTGGGCCTGATGGTCACGCTGGACGATCCGGCGACACTGTCGAGCGTGTGGATCAACTCGCCGACACCGGGCACCAACGTCGAGATTCGCAGCGCCCCGTCGGAGAACCCGACCCTCGACCAGACGCAGGTGCTCGGTTCGAAGGTCCTCGGCAACGGTGTCACCGAGATCCCGGTGAAGTCGGAGGGACCCACCAAGAACGTCCTGGTGTGGATCACCGGCCTGACTAATTCCGGTGGCAAGAACCAATCGTCCATCGCCGACATCGGTTTCAACGCCGCGACGTAGTCGGCACCCGGTGCTCGCGGATCGGCGACCTGAGCTAACATCCGCCGGTGCGAATCTTCCGGGGGGATTCCGAGGGTGAGCCCTCGGACGTCGACCTGTTGGCTGCGCACGTCGCCGGCGATCGGCACGCCTTCGAGACACTGCTCTCGCGGCACTACGACCACCTGTGGCACGTCGCCAAACGCACCAGCTACACCACCGAGGACGCGGCGGACGCCCTGCAGGAGGCGCTGCTGTCCGCGCACCGTAACGCGGGCTCGTTCCGCCGGGACGCCGCGGTCCGGAGCTGGCTGCATACGATCGTGGTCAACGCCTGCCTCGACCGCATCCGCCGGAACAAGGCTCGTCCGGCGGTGTCCCTGTCCGCGGACGAGGACGACGAACCGAGCGATACCCGCGACTACGTTTCCGAGGTGGAGCTCAGCATGGTGGTCGAGCGCGCACTGGCGCAGCTCCCACCGGATCAGCGGACCGCGATCGTGGCCGTCGACCTCGAGGGCCGTTCGACGAGTGAGGCGGCCGCGCTTCTCGGGGTTCCGGAAGGCACCGTGAAGAGCCGCTGCGCCCGCGGCCGGAAGAAGCTGGCCGCCTCTCTCGAATATTTTCGGGTGGAGGGGAACCGATCATGACTCCGGGGCGTCAAAACGTAGTAGGAGCGGGGAACTGTCCTGTCGTCCCGGACCACAACGACTCGGTGAGGAGGTGCCATGGCCGACCGTGAACCCGATCCGTCCGATGCCGCGCTGCCCGCACCGCCGTACTCCGAGGACCTACTGGCCGATCTGCACGCCGGGGTGCTGCCGGACTCGGTGAGCGATCGCCTGTGGCCGCTCGTCCGGAACGACCCGCAGGCGATGGCCGTGATCGACGCCCTCGACCGGGTCACTGATCAGTTGGGCGCGCTCGGACGCGATCATTCCGTCTCGACCCCGATTCCCGCCGACGTCGCCGACCGCATCAACCGTGCTCTCGCCGCGGAGCGGGACACACCTGCCGAGGCCACCGTGGTCCCACTCACCCGGCGACGGAAGTGGGCTGCCGCGGCCGCGGGGACGTTCGCGGCGGCGGCAGCGGTCGTGGTGGCAGTCGCGGTCGTCACGCCGGACAGGCAGGAACCCGAGACCCCGGTCGTCGCCCTGCCCAGTTCCGAAACCTCGCCGGCACCAGCCGTTCTCGATCTGGGCACCGGTCTCGACTCCGGACGCCTCCTCACCGTGATCGGTTCGCGGCAGCTCGGACCACTCGAGGATCCCGCACAACTGTCGGAATGCCTGCGCGCCAACGGTATCGAACCGTCCCGCCCCCTGCTCGGTTCCGGCGAGGTTCGCCTCGACGGTGTTCCCGGGGTACTACTGCTGGTGGCCGCGCCGCGTCCGCCGCAGATCACGGCGCTGGTGGTCGGCGGTGAGTGCGGCGCGGGAGATCCGGCGACGATCGCCGTCACCGAGATCGGTTGATCCTCAAGATCGTTCCCGCTCCGAACGGGCGACCGGCAGGAGTAGCTCGAGGATCTTCCCACGCAGTTCCGGAGTGTCGTCCTCGACGGCGATCAGGCTGGTGAACAGCGCGGCGCCGGCAGCGAGCACCAGCACGGCCGTCGCGGTGCTCGACCCGGCCGGGTCCACCTCGCTCTCGAACAGCTGAGTACTCGGCCCGCTGAATCCCCGCCACAGCGCGGTACGGAGGTCGTCGTGGTCGCGGATCGCTGCCAGCAGACCCGGCGTGGCCGCTCGCACCTCCGGTCGCGAGAACAATTCGGCACTGCCGGTCACCACCCAGCGGATCCAGCCTTCGCGGTCGGTGCCCTCGAACGGTGTCAGGTCGGGTGTCGCACCGAGGATGGCGTCGAGAACCAGATGCGCCTTCGACGGCCATCGTCGGGTGATGGAGGCCCTGCTCACCCCGGACCGCGTCGCGATGGCCCGCATGCTCAGTTGATCCCAGCCCGATTCCACGAGCATCGCCCGGGTGACCGCGAGGACGTCGGTGTCGATCCGCGGGTCGCGGGGGCGGCCGGTTCCAGTTGCATTCATTGGTTCGAATTGTGGGACAGAAGTGCCTTCCGCGCTATATCGTACCTATTACGAGTCCAGCGGCATCGTAATTGAAACGGACGAACACATGAAGATCGCGGTCACCGGCGGCACCGGATACGTCGGCGCCCACACCACGCTGGCGCTCCTCGCCGCCGGCCACACGGTTCGACTGCTGGTGCCGCCCGCCGAATCTCCCGACACCCTGCTCGTGGCAGCCGGGGACGACGCCGCGCGGATCGAGCAGGTGGTCGGCGACATCCGCGACGCCCAAGTGGTCGCACGCCTCCTCGACGGCTGCGACGCGCTACTCCACGCCGCCGGGGTAGTGGGCACCGACGACCGTCGCGAACAGTTGATGTGGGAGATCAACACGCAGGCCACCGCCGCGATCCTCACCCGGGCGGCCTTCCTCGGACTCGACCCGATCATCCACGTCGCGAGTTTCAGTGCCCTGTTTCCGTCACCCGACGCCGTCATCGGACCGGACAGTCCGACGGCGTCTGGCCGTAGCGCGTACGGCCGCACCAAAGCGGCCGCCGACCGCATCGCCCGCGCACTCCAGGACGCGGGCGCCCCCGTGGTCATCACGTACCCGACGAGCGTCGTCGGTCCCGGGCTCGGATCCACCAAGGGCGTCACCGAACAGGGATGGGGCGCGATCGTCAGCGGCGGGGTGGCGCCCCGATTCGACGGCGGCATGCAGATGATCGACGTGCGCGACGTGGCCGCGGTCCACACCGCCGCGATGCACCCCGGCCGCGGACCCCGGCGATACGTCTGCGGCGGCGAACTCGTCGAGTTCAACCACCTCATCGACGTCCTCGAACATTCCTCAGGCCGTCGCCTCCGGCGCATCCCGCTGTCGGGCAGCACCTTTCGCGCGCTCGGACGGATCGCCGACGTGGTCGGCAGGTTCACGCCCCTCAGCGCGGGGCTCAGCTACGAGGCAGCGTGGCTGCTCACCTCGGCGACCCCGACGGACGACTCGCGAACCCGCGACGAGCTCGGGCTCACCTGGCGGCCTGCCCGCGCGGCGCTGGCCGCGACCTTCGCCTGAAACGCCCTCCCACCACCACCCTCGAAGGCGGACCACCATGACCGTTCCACCACCCCGGCCCGGGATCTGGGAGCCGGCCCGCTTGGGTCCCCTGACGTTGCGCAACCGCATCGTGAAGGCAGCCACGTTCGAGGGCGTCATGCCCCGCGGCCGGGTCACCGACCAGCTCGTCGACTTCCACGCCGAGGTTGCTCGCGGTGGCGCCGCCCTGACGACCGTCGCGTACTGCGCCGTCTCACCCGGCGGACGCGTCCACGCGAACACCCTCGTTCTCGACCGCGCCCGCGTCCCCGACCTGCGCCGACTCACCGACGCCGTTCACGCCGAAGGCGGGTTGGTCGCGGCGCAGATCGGTCATGCCGGTCTGGTCGCGAACACACTGTCCAACCACACCAAGACCCTCGCGCCGTCCACCCGCCTCAGCCCGCCCGCCATGGGTCTGGTGAAGGGTGCCACCCGAGAAGAACTCGACCAGGTCACCCGCGACTTCGAGGACGCGGCCCGGAATGCCGTCGAGGCCGGATTCGACGCGATCGAGGTCCACCTCGGGCACAACTACCTTCTCAGCTCGTTCATGAGCCCCAACCTCAACAAGCGGACCGACGAGTACGGGGGCAGCCTGGAGCGGCGGGCGGCGTTCCCCCGGCGGGTGGTCGAGCGGGTGCGCCACGCCGTCGGCGACTCGGTGGCCGTCACGGCCAAATTCAACATGACGGACGGTGTCCCGAAAGGGCTGTGGCTCGACGACAGTCTCCGCATCGCGCAGCTCCTCGAAGCCGACGGGCATCTCGACGCACTGCAGCTCACCGGGGGCAGCTCGTTGCTCAACGGGATGTACTTCTTCCGCGGCGAAGTCCCGATGGCGGAATTCGTTGCCTCACAGCCCAAGCTGGTGGGCTGGGGTCTGAAGGTCTACGGGCCGCGCATCTTTCCGACGTACCCGTTCGAGGAAGCGTTCTTCCTCCCGATGGCCCGGCAGTTCCGCGAGGCCCTGTCGATGCCGCTGATCCTCCTCGGCGGCATCAACAGGCTCGACACCATCGAGAACGCACTCGGCGACGGGTTCGAGTTCGTCGCGATGGCGCGCGCCCTGCTCCGCGACCCGGACCTCGTCAACAAGTTCCGCGACCGGCACGTGGCCGAGGGACTCTGCATCCACTGCAACAAATGCATGCCCACCATCTACACGGGCACCCGCTGCGTCATCCGGGAGACTCTGCGCTGATCAGGGCGCCTGCGGGGGGAGCGACCGGTATCACCTGCAGTCGGGGAACAACACCCTTTAGTCTTGTGTTGATCCATACGACTGAGCACCCCTCACTACTGGAAGGCCCGCATGACCACTCCATCGACGGTTCATGAACTCATCATCGTTGGTTCGGGACCTGCCGGATACACCGCTGCCGTCTACGCGGCGCGCGCGGAACTCGAACCGCTGCAGTTCGAGGGGACCCAGTTCGGTGGCGCCCTCATGACCACCACCGAGGTCGAGAACTTCCCCGGATTCCGTGAGGGAATCATGGGACCCGACCTGATGGATCAGATGCGGGAGCAGGCCAAGCGCTTCGGCACCGACATCCGCACCGAGGACGTCGAGGAACTCGACCTCACGGGCCCGATCAAGAAGGTCGTCGTGAACGGCGAGACCTACCAGGCGCACGCGGTGGTGCTGGCAATGGGCGCCGCAGCCCGTTACCTGGGGATTCCGGGTGAAGAGAAGTTGCTCGGCCGCGGCGTCAGCGCCTGCGCCACGTGCGACGGATTCTTCTTCAAGGATCAGGACATCGTCGTGGTCGGCGGCGGCGACTCCGCCATGGAGGAGGCCACCTTCCTCACCCGCTTCGCCCGCAGCGTCACCGTGGTGCACCGCCGCGAGGAGTTCCGTGCGTCCCGCATCATGCTCGAGCGCGCCAAGGCGAACGCGAAGATCCGGTTCGTGACCAACGCGGCGCCCGTCGAGGTGCTGGGCGAGAACAGCGTCACCGGCCTCGTGATCCGCGACACCGTCACCGGTGAGACCTCCACGCTGGACGTCACCGGCATGTTCGTCGCCATCGGTCACGACCCGCGCAGCGAGCTCGTCAAGGGACAGGTCGACCTCGACGACGCCGGCTACGTGATCGTCAAGACGCCGTCCACCGCCACGTCGGTGGACGGTGTCTTCGCCGCCGGCGACCTGGTCGATCACATCTACCAGCAGGCGGTCACCGCCGCCGGCACCGGTTGCTCCGCGGCGATGGATGCCGAGCGCTGGCTGGCAGAGCGCGGCGACATCACCGCCAACACTGTCGCCGCCGCCGGCTCGCCGGTCGACGCCTGACCTCACCCACCCACACCCACCTCGAGTAAGGGAAATCCCCGTGTCGAATACCGTCACCATCACCGATGATTCGTTCCAGCAGGACGTCATTTCCAGCGACAAGCCTGTCCTCGTCGACTTCTGGGCCACCTGGTGCGGCCCGTGCAAGATGATCGCCCCCGTCCTGGAGGAGATCGCCGGTGAGCACAGCGACAAGCTGACCATCGCGAAGCTCGACATCGACGCGAACCCGGGCGCTGCCCGCGACTTCCAGGTCATGTCGATTCCCACGCTGATCCTGTTCAAGGACGGAAAGCCGATCAACACGATCGTCGGCACCAAGGGCAAGGCTGCGCTGCTGAAAGAGCTCGCCGACGTTCTCTGATCGACACCCGAACACCCGGCACGATTCCCGATTTTGTGGGAATCTCTGAGACAATCGATCGATGTGCTCCAGTCGCATCAGCTAGACCGACCGGAACACATCGATCGTTTTGTTTGTACCGAGACTCGTATGTACTCGTTGATTCGGACTGAGAGGCCCTGAAACATGCACCGACTCCGTCACGGCGACCATGGTCCGGCCGTTGCTGAGATTCGGGGCACTCTGGCCGGTCTCGGTTTCCTGCACAACGGCATCGCGGACACCCGGCGCGAAGGCACCAACGGTTCGCACTGGATCGCCCCCGACGCCGTGTTCGATCATCACCTGGACAGCGCCGTACGGGCCTTCCAGCAGCAGCGTGGGCTTCTCGTCGACGGAATCGTGGGTCCTGCCACCTACCGGTCCATGAAAGAGGCGTCGTACCGCCTGGGCGCGCGCACGCTGATCTACCAGCTGTCCGCACCGCTCTACGGCGACGACGTCGCCACCCTGCAGACCCGCCTGCAGGATCTCGGCTTCTACGTCGGACGCGTCGACGGCTTCTTCGGACCGCAGACCCACGATTCGCTGTCCTCGTTCCAGCGGGAGATCGGGATCGCCGCCGACGGCATCTGCGGTCCGGCAACCCTGCGGTCGCTCGAGTTGCTCGGCACCCGCGTCACCGGTGGTTCACCGCACGCGATGAGCGAAGAAGAAATGGTTCGCAGCTCGGGACCCCAGCTGAGCGGCAAGCGGATCGTCATCGATCCGGGCCTCGGCGGCGACACCTACGGCACCATCGTCCGGTCCGCGTATGGCACGATCTCGGAGTCCGACATCCTGTGGGACCTCGCCAGCCGCCTCGAGGGCCGCATGGCCGCCACGGGCATGGAGACGTTCCTGTCCCGCCCGCACCACGCCAATCCCACGGACATCGAACGCGCATCCACGTCGAACGCCTTCGATGCCGACCTGATGATCTCGCTGCGCTGCGATGGCAACACCAGCCCGTCTGCCAACGGTGTCGCGAGCTTCCACTTCGGTAACTCGCACGGTTCTACGTCGATGATCGGTCAGGTTCTCACCGGATTCATTCAGCGGGAGATCGTGGCGCGCACGCCGTTGCAGGACTGCCGGACCCACGGTCGCACCTGGGACCTGCTGCGCCTGACGAACATGCCGACCGTGCAGATCGACCTCGGGTACCTCACCAACGACCTCGACGCCGCGGTGCTCTCCAACCCGCGGGCGCGCGACGCCATCGCCGAAGCGATCCTCATCTCCGTGAAGCGTCTGTACCTGCTCGGTCAGGACGATCAGCCGACCGGAACGTTCACGTTCGCCGAGTTGCTCGCCGAAGAGCTGTCTTCCTCCGAACGTTCCTGACGTCTCGTTCCCAAACGCTCAGTGCGCACCGACGGGTGTGCGCTCCCCGATGTCGACCATGCTCACCGTCGCGGTGTGGATAAGACGCTCCAGGGCAGCCTCGACGTCTTCCTTCCACCCGTGATCCCGATTCAGCTCGAGCCGTAGGCGCGGGAACCGATGATGGGGCGCGACGATTTCGAAGCCGTTGTCCTCGAGGAATTCGGCGGGGATCATGCACTCCTCGGGGGAGCACTCGCGGGCCGCTGTGGCTGACGCCATCCCGTGTGTGTCGATCGGCCCGGTTCCGTCGGTGTTGCGGATACCGAACGCCTCGAGCGCGCGAACACCGCGGCGCACCAGATCGGCCACCACGGCTTGGATCAACGTGGTTCCCAGATTCTGTTCTTCACCGGCCGGCTCGAGCCGAAGGCTGGTGAGGAGGACGGCGTCGGCACCGACCGGAGCGGTCGGGAGAAGCTGCGCGCGCGGCACGGTCCGCGGGGGAGCGTAGAGGGCGCTGCCGACCGGCTTGCCGTCCATGACGGCCACCTGTCCGCACGATCCCCATTCGAGCATGACCATGGAGAGCCAGGCTTCCTTCTCGAACTCCTGATCGCAGAATCCGCGCGAACTGTGGATCGCCGCGGGATCCATTTCCCAGAAGACACAGCGACGAGCGTGGGCGGAGAGCTTGTCCAAGCCGTCGAGAGTGAGCGATGTGACGTGAGTCGACACTGGCTAGCTCAGCCTCCATATGTCACTACCGCAGATCATTCGACATCCTCTGGTATTCAACGTTTTTCGCCCCCGATAGTTCTGCTGGAGTCGGTCCGTCAGCGGCCACTGTCACAGTGACGGATCACCCGCGGGTACTTCTACCTCTCTCAGGCGCTCATGAATCGGCCTTCTGTGCCTCCATCATCCCAACGATCCTCTGAAGATCGTCCACCGAACCGAACTCGACCACAATCTTGCCCTTGCGCTTGCCGAGGCTGACCGTGACCCTCGTGTCGAACGAATCCGACAGCCGCTCGGCGACGTCCTGCAGGCCCGGCATCTGGATCGGCTTGCGGCGCTGGGCGGGCTGCGCCGCCTGGTCGTCGCTGCGGTTGGCGAGCGTCACCGCCTCCTCCGTCGCGCGAACAGACATGCCCTCCGCGACGATGCGTGCCGCCATCACCTCCTGCGCGTCGGCTCCGGCCTCGAGCGACAACAGGGCGCGAGCGTGCCCGGCCGACAGCACACCCGCCGCGACGCGGCGTTGCACGGGAATCGGCAATTTCAACAGTCGGATCATGTTCGTCACCACGGGACGCGAGCGACCGATCTTCGCCGCCAGTTCCTCGTGGGTCACCTCGAACTCTTCGAGCAACTGCTGGTACGCCGCGGCCTCTTCGAGCGGGTTCAGCTGCACGCGGTGGATGTTCTCCAGGAGCGCGTCGCGAAGCATGGCGTCGTCGCCGGTCTCGCGAACGATCGCCGGGATCGTCTCCAGCTCGGCTTCCTGGCTGGCACGCCACCGACGCTCGCCCATGACGAGCTGGAACTTGCCGTCGTCGAGCGGACGCACCACGATCGGCTGCATCAACCCGAACTCACGGATCGAGTGGACGAGTTCGGCGAGAGCGTCGTCGTCGAACACCTGACGCGGCTGCTTGGGGTTCCGCTCGATCAGGTCGGGGGCGATCTCCCGGTACACCGCCCCGGTGGGGGAGGGGAGGGGTTGAGCACCGTTCCCGGATTCGCCGTCGGCGCCGTTGCTCCCTCCATTGTTTCCCGTGGACGCGGGAGCGGTCTTCTCGTCCGTCGCAGAGTCCGACGAGTTCGGCGCGGGAGCGGTCAGTACGGTGCGTCGGTCCGCGCCGATCACGACGTCCGCGGCGGCGTTGCCCAGCCCCGGTCCCGTCGTGGTCGGTCCCGTAGGAATGAGCGCGGCCAGTCCACGGCCAAGTCCACCCTTACGCGTCTGACTCATCGCTGCTCCTGCTTCGTGATGTGTGCGGTGCGTGCTGCGAGTTCACGTCCCGCGTCGAGGTAACTCATGGCACCCCGCGAGCCGGGGTCGTAATCGAGCACGGTCATGCCGTACCCGGGCGCTTCGGACACCTTCACGCTGCGGGGAATGACGGCACGGAGGACGGCGTCACCGAAGTGGGTGCGGACCTCTTCGGCCACCTGGTCGGCCAACTTGGTGCGCCCGTCGTACATCGTGAGAAGGACCGTCGACACGTGGAGATCCGGGTTGAGATGTGCCTGCACCAGTTCGATATTCCGCAGCAGCTGTCCCACACCCTCGAGGGCGTAGTACTCGCACTGGATCGGGATCAGAACTTCCTTGGCCGCGACCATCGCGTTCACCGTGAGCAGTCCGAGCGAGGGCGGGCAGTCGATCAGGATGAAGTCGGCATCCACCTCGCCGAGAGCCTTCTCCGAGAGCGCGCCCTTGAGCCGTCCCTCGCGGGCGACCATGGAGACCAATTCGATCTCGGCGCCGGCGAGGTCGATCGTGGCCGGAATGCAGAACAGCCGGTCGTTGTGCGGACTCTTCTGGATCGCCTCCGCAGCCGTCACCTCACCGAGGAGAAGCTCATAGCTGGACGGCACACCGGAGTGGTGGGCGACGCCCAACGCCGTGCTGGCGTTGCCCTGCGGGTCGAGGTCGATGACCAGAACGGTGAGTCCCTGAACCGCGAGGGCGGAGGCGAGGTTGACCGCGCTCGTCGTCTTACCGACGCCGCCCTTCTGATTGGCGATCGTGAGGATCCGCCGTTCGGGCGGCTTCGGCAGACTCACCGAGTGGGGGTGCAGTACCTGACTCGCGCGGTGCGCGGCGGCACCGATCGGAGTCTCCTCGACGGAGATTCCGTTGTAGGGGGCCGTGAATCCGTCGTCTCCGTTCCCGGAGCTCGTCGCCTGGTCGGATTGATGGTCGGTTTCACGTGAAACTGTTTCACGTGAAACGGCGGATTCAGGCCCACCCGACATTGACTACTCCTTCGATTGGGAATCGCTCGTTACTCGACATATTCACTCCCTAGTCACCGTGCACATCGTCATCGACGCTGACGGCGTTTCGGTACACGTTCTGCCCGAACGACAACGGTGGGGACAGGAAGCAGGCCCACTCCGCATTCCACGATATCCAGCTTGCCAGCACCCAACCGAGTCAGGGAAGCACGATCACGGGAAATCTCTTCGGCGGCGCTCGAACCTTTCAATGCGAGCATTCTCCCATGCTCGTGGATAAGCGGCAGCGACCACTTGGCCAACTTCTCCAACGGCGCCACCGCGCGGGACGTCACGACGTCTGCGCCGCCGGCTTCCTTCACCACACCCGACTCCTCGGCCCGGCCCCGGACCACGAGCACGTCCAGACCGTTCGACTCGACGAACTCGGCGAGGTACACCGACCGTCGCAGCAGCGGCTCCACCAACGTGATCCGGAGATCGGGTCGGGCGATCGCGAGCGGGATACCGGGCAACCCGGCACCGCTGCCGACATCGACGACCGACTCACCCTCGGCGATCAGTTCACCGACGACGGCACAGTTGAGGAGATGACGTTCCCAGAGTCGCGGAACCTCCCGGGGCCCGATCAACCCCCGCTCGACACCGTCGGTCGCCAGCGACTTGTAGTAGCGCTCCGCGATATCGAATCGTTCACCGAACACCTGGCGTGCCGCCGCTTGTTCGTCCCATTCGGCCGGCTCTCCACCATTCGGTTCCACGTGAAACATCCTCCCGCGAATAACGCGAAATCAACAAACACAGCTTCTTTATTATCCGCCCTCCGTCACGACTATGTCCCTTAACTCGAACGCGCAACGCCGGAACAGTGTCGAGCCGCACCCCCTTCCGGTGGGGGAGGGGAGGGGTTGGGTTAGTGCACTGTCGGTGAAGCGCCCGTTCGGCTCGGCGGTCCCGTCGTCGCCTCACCGGTGAACCCTCTCTGCGATGGATCTCGCGCACATCTCGTCATCTGGTTCTGCGGAACAGCGGGGCGATCGACGCGCGCATGTTTCACGTGGAACAGGCGACGGATCGCAAGGGGGGTATCTGGGGCCGGCCGTATCCCGGCCCGAGATTGTTCTGCGCCGGTGCGCGCCCGGGACGTTGGTCCGTCTGGTCGCATTCGGCGCGGGCAGTTTCACGTGGAACAACTGTCCTGTGTTTCACGTAGAACAGAACCGACCCCGTCCGTGCATTACCCGGCCGCCGTCCCAACTCGGCAGACGCAAGGGTCCAGCGAATGGCCGACCTCCCAACTACGGCAAAGCCATCCACGCCTACTCGACGCTAGCTCTCGGCAGCTTCACTCCGACGAAGCCCGAGTTCTCAATCATCACAGTGACGAAACTCCCGGGTGTGGTTGGGTGGGTGAAACTACAACCTAAATTACTTCGAAAACGTCCGAAATGGACGGCGCGGACTCCACAAACGCGATAGGTCAGACCGTGGTGTCCGGGAAGGAGTGGTGCTCGTGAGCGACGAGCCAACGACCGTCTTCCTTTCGCAACCCCACTGTGAGGCGGAGCCGGTTCTCCGGATTGTCGGCGAGCTCCGCTTCCATTCCACAGCGGAGGAGCGCATGGGCGAACGCAACATCCTCGCCGGCCGTCACATCCAATGACACCATCTCGAACCTGGCACCCTGCGACTGCCATTCGAAGAACGGCGGCCATGTCTCGCGATACGCATCGATTCCACGAGCGCCCTCGTATGGCGGTGGCACGTCGAACATCACGATGTCGTCGGAGTGGTCCGCGAGAACCCCGGCCATGTCGCCACTGTGCACAGCCTCAGCCCAACGGTCGATCAGATCCCGGATCTGTCGTTCATCCTCGCTCATCATTCACTCCATCCAGTCGACGGCACCGCTTCGGTCGCTTCAATGATGTGGACTTCGAGAAGCATCGAAACTCATCGCACCGAACCACTGACGCGTGAGTGGTATGTCTCGAGACATCGCGGACACTTGCGGATCGTTCCGCTCACCATCGCCGGATGAGCAGAGGAGAGCTTCGATGGACCCCGCATCCTTCTCCACGATCCCAGCAGTCGTCGGCGGCAGGCGAGTAAGCCGATCGCTTCGCCCACAGCGCCCCGACGGATTCACGTGCGGGCGGCCCCCTCAAAACTGAGCGAGGTGCGGCATCCCAATCTTGACCCCCGTCCATAGACCCGGGCTCGAGTCCACTCGGCCTGGGCCGCCGAGGTTGTTGAAAGAGTTCCAGACGATGCCGGCGACCCCACCTACTTGCGGGGGATATCGTCAGCGATTCTCGCTTCCCGCCGCTGATCGATGGGGCGCATCGCCGGGTGGACTCGGCCGCCTCCGGGACGTCCGAGACGGGGAAGAGTCATCTCGTCGAAGCGCTCGCGCGCACGCCGCGATCGAGACCGAGCTGCGGGTGCTCTGGTCCATCCTGGAAACCCTCATCCAGACGGTGAACAAGGCGAAGGTAGACGGCACGATCGGGGGCGAAGGTCGGCGGACCGGTGGCGAAGTTACCCGCCCGCACTGTCCACGAAGTCCTGAGACAGCGCAGTCACGCGACGGTGGCGCACGAAATCTCGCCGCGGACACCCGACCTCTCGGTGGGGGAGGGGAGGGGTGCGTGTTTCACGTGAAACGAAACGAAGCCAAAGTGACGGATGGCGACATACGGATAGCGAAAAGGCGGGGCTCCCGGAGATGGATCCGGGAGCCCCGCCTTGGTGATGCTCTGTGGATCAGTCCTTGATGACGACCACGCGACGTGAAGGCTCGGCGCCTTCGCTCTCGCTCGACACGCCATCGACCTTCGCGACCGCGTCGTGAACGATCTTGCGCTCGAACGGCGTCATCGGAGCGAGCTCCTCGCGTTCACCGCTCTCGAGTACGCGGCGGGCAGCCGAGGAACCCAGCTCGGTCAGTTCGGCGCGACGGCCGGCACGCCATCCGGCGATGTCGAGCATCAGGCGACTACGTTCGCCCGTCGCCTGCTGCACGGCGAGGCGAGTCAGTTCCTGGAGTGCGTCCAGCACCTCACCCTTGCGCCCGACCAACTTGGTGAGATCGTCTCCACCGTCGATGCTGACAACAGCACGGTCACCCTCGACGTCCAGGTCGATATCGCCGTCGAAGTCGAGTACGTCGAGCAGCTGCTCCAGGTAGTCGCCGGCGATTTCCCCTTCCTCGATCAGGTAGTCGTCAGAATCGGAATCCACCTCGGTGTCCGGGTTCTGCGTCGTTGCAGTCACGTCTGTCTCATCTCCGTCCACTGCGATGTCAGGCTCACTAGCCATGCTCGTTCTCTTTTCTGAATCAGCGCCGCTTGCGCTTGGGGGACTTTCCGCGGTTGGACTGGGGGCGGGCACCAGGCTTCGGCTTCGACGTACCCGCAGCCGAACCGTCACCACTCACCTGATCGGAGGCGCTGTCTTCGTCGACGCCCTCGACGATCTCCGGCTCGTCCGCTGAGGAAGAACCGTCCGTTGCGGTCGCGGACTTCTTCTTTTTCTTGGTGAGATCGGGACGTGCACCGGGCTTCGGAGCGTTGTCCGCCCGGCGTGCGATGGCAGCCTGCTTCTTCTCTTCCTCTTCTTGGTCGATGCGACGGAAGACGATGTGCTGCTGCGCGTACGTCCAGATGTTGTTACTCACCCAGTACAGGAGGATCGCGATGGGGAGGAACGGACCACCGACGAGCACACCGAGCGGGAAGACCCACAGCGCGAGCTTGTTCATGATCGCGGACTGCGGGTTGGCGGCGGCCTCGGGGCTCTGCCGAGCCACAGAAGCGCGCGAGTTGAAGTGGGTCGCGATGCTGGCGATGACCATCAGCGGAACCGCGACAACGGCGATGTTCAGCACGGTGGGGATCGGGCCGTAGGCAGCAAACGCGTCGAGCTGTTCCTTCGGCATGGTGATCCAGGCCGAGATGGGAGCGCCGAACAGTCGAGCACTCAGGAAGGACTGCACGTCCTCGACGCTGAAGAAGTAGTTCGGCGTGTTCGCGTTCGCCTCGACCGACATGCCGAGCTGCCCGAATCCGGTGCCGGTGCGGTTGAACGAGCGAAGCACGTGAAACAGGCCGATGAAGACCGGAGCCTGCGCGAGAACCGGGAGGCAGCCCATGATGGGGTTGAACCCGTGCTCCTTCTGGAGCTTCTGCATCTCGACGGCCTGACGCTGGCGGTCGCCGGAGTACTTCTTCTGCAGAGCCTTGATCTGCGGCTGAAGTTCCTGCATCTGGCGCGTCGTGCGAACCTGCTTCACGAACGGCTTGTACAGCACGGCACGCAGCGTGAACACGAGGAACACCACGGAGAGTGCCCATGTGACACCGCTGTCCGGCCCGAGGAAGGGAATGGCACCGAATATCTTGTGCCAGACCCACAGGATCCCGGACACCGGATAGTAAATGAAGTCGAGCACGGCTCTATGTACTCCTCTGTTCGTCCACGTTCGCCGGACAGCAACGACGGCCACCCGCATGACGGTCGCGACGGGCAGGGACCGGGTCCCACCCACCAGGGTGCCAGGGGGCACACTTCGCCAACCGAACCACCGTCAAAAAAAGGCCTTTGATCGCCCCGTGGGTACGCAGGGATTCCACCGCGTACTCGCTACAGGTCGGCATGAACCGGCAGGTCGGCATCCTCAGGGGCGACACATACGTCCGGTAGAGCTCGATGAAGAAAATGAGAGTGCGCGCCGGTAACGCACGGACCGACTTCCACGCGGAAGAGGCCGAGGAGGTGGCCTCGGCCGTGTCGGCGCGCGACTCGTGGAGTGCGCTTTTCATGCGGAGGTACTCACGGGTGCAAGAAGGTCCAATCGAAGGAGACCTGCACGAAGTTGCTTCTCCAGGTCCCGGCTACTTGCAGTCGCAGCTCCCGGAAGAGCCCGAATCACCACATCGGTTCCCCGTGGAACCACGTCCACGAGGTCGATGCAGATATGACGAAGCCGGCGTGCGACTCGATGTCGAATCACCGCCGGCCCGACAGCCTTACTCACAACCAGTCCGAATCGCGGACCGCCGCTACTCACCAGCTCATCTGCCTGCGCACGGTCGAATGCGTGCACAACCAGGTCGCGTCTTCCCATCCGACGACCACGTCGCACAGTCAACGAAAAATCTGAATGACGACGCAATCGGTGCGGCTCAGGCAACACCCCGAGCTCCCGAACCCAGTGTCGGGATCAGGCGGTGAGAGATTCGCGGCCCTTACGGCGACGCGCCGAAACGATTGCACGACCCGCACGGGTCCGCATACGAAGACGGAAGCCGTGAACGCGCGCGCGGCGTCGGTTGTTCGGCTGGAACGTCCGCTTGCCCTTGGCCACGGTCAACACTCCTCGAAGTTCATCGACGCCTCCCGGCGTCATGGATCTAACATTGGCGAAAACTCAGGTGTTCATCCACAGGGTGGGGATGGAACGACCCCGAAACTGGACTCGAGCCAGCACGAAACCGCCACCTCACCACAGGGTGACTGTTCGAGAGTACTTACCACTCACGGTCAGGTCAAACTCGCTCACCTGCGATTCCCCCGCGAATCGGTTGACCGACACGCCGAGGATCGACAAATGCTTGCACCCCAACTTCCAATGTGCCAAACCGCTGTGAGGTTGCCGACACTGTTGCTAGCGTCTATGCATGGTCTCGCCGATGAACCCTGATCGAGTGCCCGGCTCTCGACTTCACCGTTCTCATCTGCATATTCACCACAATTCATCCACAGGGCACAGATGGTGTGCCGCTTCGGATCGCCACGAGGGTTGTTGACACCCTTCACTTCCCGGGTCCGTGAACCCGCTCATCCAGGTTTCGCATGCATAAGCGCAGGTCAGCGCGCTGGATCTGGACTCCTCTCCATGCAACGGCGTCTCGACAGGGGGCATCTGCACTTTGTCCACATCTGTGGATAATTGTGTGGAAACACAGTTCAGATGGCATATTCGTAGGTCCGTACGGGGTCCATCCTCAGGTCGGGGAAGTTACCGATTCCACCTCGACGACGGCACCGACACTCGACTCGGCACCGCTGGCGCCGAGTCCGCGAACACACTGGGGAGGAACCACGTGAACGACGATCCGAATGCGCTCGCACGGATCTGGATCGACGTCGTCGCAGACCTCACATCCGATTCGCCCGGCGGCGATCTGCCGCCGCTGACGAGGGGACAGAAGGCGTGGTTGGCGCTCGTCAAACCCCTGACGCTCGCACAGGGCTTCGCGCTCCTGTCCGTTCCGTCGCCCTTCGCGCAGGAGGCGATCGAACGGGATCTCCGTGAACCGATCCTCCACGCCCTCGGCCGGCATCTCGGTGAGCAGGTCGAAGGCCTCGGTGTGCGTATCGCGGCCCCGGTCGACGACGAGCCCGAATCCGATCCGCCGAGCCGGGACCACCGGCCCGAGCCGGAACCTCTCCACACGCCTCGCCACCTCGAGCCCTCCGTCACCAGTTCCGGATCGTTTCGCAGGCGCCGGTTCGGTTCCGGAGAGGATCAGCCCTACTCCGACACGACGGACTTCGAGGAAGTCGACGACGACCGCGAGGCCCTCGCCAGCGTCCACGAATCCTGGCCGTCGTACTTCACGAAGCCCCCGTCCGGCCCGGCACCGTCGGCGACCGGGGGGAACAGCCTCAACGCGAAGTACACATTCGACACCTTCGTGATCGGCTCGTCCAACCGATTCGCCCACGCCGCGGCGGTCGCCATCGCCGAGGCGCCGGCACGCGCGTACAACCCGTTGTTCGTGTGGGGAGCGTCCGGCCTCGGCAAGACGCACCTCCTGCACGCCGCCGGCCACTACGCCCAGCGGCTGTTCCCGGGGATGCGGGTGAAGTACGTCTCCACCGAGGAATTCACCAACGACTTCATCAACAGCCTCCGCGACGACCGCAAGGTGGCGTTCAAGCGCCGCTACCGCGAGACCGACGTGCTGCTGGTCGACGACATCCAGTTCATCGAGGGCAAGGAAGGTATCCAGGAGGAGTTCTTCCACACCTTCAACACCCTGCACAACGCGAACAAGCAGATCGTCGTCTCGTCCGACCGGCCGCCGAAGCAGCTGGCGACACTCGAGGAACGACTGCGTACCAGGTTCGAATGGGGCCTGATCACCGACGTTCAGCCGCCCGAACTCGAGACCCGCATCGCGATCCTCAGCAAAAAGGCCCGAATGGACCGGCTCGAGGTGCCCGACGACGTCCTCGAGTTGATCGCCTCCCGGATCGAACGCAACATCCGGGAACTCGAGGGTGCCCTCATTCGTGTGACGGCGTTTGCGTCCCTGAACAGGCAACCCCTGGACCTCACGCTCGCCGAGGTGGTGCTGCGCGACCTGATGCCGGACTCGTCGAGTCTCGAGATCAATGCGGCGACGATCATGGCGGTCACCGCGGAGTACTTCAACATGTCCATCGACGACCTCTGTGGCCCCGGTAAGGCACGTCCGCTGGCGTCCGCCCGCCAGATCTCCATGTACCTGTGCCGCGAGCTCACCGATCTGTCCCTGCCGAAGATCGGGCAGACTTTCGGCCGCGACCACACCACCGTCATGTACGCGGACAAGAAGATTCGCAAGGAGATGACGGAGCGGCGGAAGGTCTACGACCAGGTCCAGGAGCTGACCGCCCGGATCAAGCAGCGCTCCAAGAGGTAGTCACCGACACCTGCCTCCCCTGTGCCCCTGGTAGCTCGCCTACCGGGGGCACAGGTCGTTTCGCGGGGAACCGCAGTCTCGCGGGCAACTCGAGGGGCTCCTCGAGCCGGTCCTCGAGGTTTGGCTCGAGCGGGTCCTCGAGGCACCGCTCGAGGGTCTACTCGAGGCTTGCGCGAACCCCCGCCGACACGACACGCCGATGCAACACGCCGACGCCGGGACCTGGGATAAAGCATGCACACCTGTGGATAAGTGTGGGGATGAGGTGGAATCTCTGTGGACAGAACGTGCAGAACTTTGAACAACCTCGAGTAGTCCACATGGGTGCCGGATTGGTCCTCGAGTTTGTCCTCGAGAATTCCCCACACGACGACGCGGACGGACCAGCGGCTACACGCCTTCGTCCACAGATTCCACAGGACCTAATAGTACTTCTCATTAATTCTTATAAAAACCTCTTTGAAAACAGGGTTGGGGACAGCGTCGGTTCACAGGCCTCGGTCGGCGACTCGAGGACGCGACGGTTCCGCTTTCAACTTCGTCCTCGAGGGCATACGGTTATGCATCGCCGCTCTGTGAAAGACTGCAGTGCTGTGGTCACGGCCCGACCGTGGCGAACAACCGTGCCTACCGAGAGGAACAACCCGGCGATGGAGCTTGGAAGCCTGAAGTTTCGTGTCTCCCGGGAAGAATTCGCTGATTCAGTGGCATGGGTCGCTCGCAGTCTGCCGTCGCGGCCTCCTGTCCCCGTTCTCGGCGGCGTTCTCCTGGACGCGACCGAGCAAGGGTTGACGGTTTCCGGATTCGACTACGAGGTATCGGCCCAGGTCAGGGTCGCAGCCGAGGTCGGAAGCGCCGGCCAGGTCCTCGTCTCCGGCAAGCTTCTCGCCGACATCACGAAGTCGCTTCCCAACAAGCCGGTCGACGTGACCCTCGAAGGCACCCGCGTGCTGATCACGTGCGGAAGCGCCAAGTTCTCCCTGCCCACCATGCCGGTCGAGGACTATCCGCAGCTTCCGCAGCTGCCGCAGCAGACCGGCTCGATTCCCGCCGACGTGTTCTCCGAAGCGATCAGTCAGGTGGCTGTCGCGGCGGGCAAGGACGACACCCTGCCGATGCTGACCGGCATCCGCGTCGAGATCGAACGCAACGCGATCGTGCTCGCCGCCACCGACCGGTTCCGTCTCGCAGTCCGTGAACTCGAGTGGTCGCCGGCGAACCCCGACACCACCGCAGCCGTCCTCATCCCCGCAAAGACGCTCTCCGAATCGGCGAAAACGCTTGCAGGAGATGCCACTTCGCCGGTCGAGCTGGCGCTCGGTTCGGGTTCCGCGGTCGGCAACGACGGGCTCCTCGGCATCGTCAACGACGGCCGCCGCACCACCACCCGGTTGCTGGACGCCGAGTTCCCGAAGTTCCGGCAGCTGCTGCCGTCCGAGCACACGGCACTGGCCACCGTCGAAATCGCTCCGCTCGTCGAGGCGATCAAGCGTGTTGCCCTCGTCGCCGAGCGCGGCGCGCAGGTCCGCCTGCAGTTCTCCACCGAGGGACTTCTCCTCTCCGCGGGTGGCGACGATGCGGGTCGCGCAGAGGAAGGCTTGAACGCGGTCTTCCAGGGTGAGCCGCTCACGATCGCCTTCAACCCCGGCTACCTGATCGACGGACTGTCCTCGCTGCACAGCGAGCAGGTGCTGTTCGGTTTCACGACCCCCAGCCGCCCCGCCGTGCTGCGCCCGGCCACCGAGGACGAGATCGAGCCCGACGATTCCGGCAACTTCGCGGCGCCGGAGAGCGCGTACACGTACCTGCTGATGCCGGTGCGTCTCCCGGGCTGACGGTTTCGCGGAAGCGAAACCAGCACTGCCGAACGAAATCTCACGAGTGGACGGAGATCACGATGCAGATCGGGTTGGTCGGGCTCGGAAAGATGGGATTCAACATGCGCGAGCGGTTGCGCGCGCACGGGCACGAGGTGGTCGGTTACGACCCCCGCCCCGAGGTCACGGATGTGGCGTCGCTCGCGGAACTCGCGACACGACTCGAGTCTCCCCGAGTCGTGTGGGTGATGGTTCCGGCGGGAAAGATCACCCAGGACACGGTGACCGAGCTGTCGTCGGTGCTCGAGACCGGCGACCTGGTGATCGACGGCGGCAACTCGAGGTACACCGACGACAAAGTCCACGGTGAGCTGCTGGGTTCCCGCGGCATCGGCTACCTCGACTGCGGTGTGTCCGGCGGAATCTGGGGACTCGAGAACGGCTACGGCCTGATGGTCGGCGGATCGGAGGCGGACGTCGAGCGGGCGCTGCCCATCTTCGACGCTCTGCGCCCCGAGGGTGAGCGCGCGGACGGCTTCGTCCACGCCGGCCCGGTCGGTGCAGGCCACTACGCGAAGATGATCCACAACGGCATCGAATACGGGCTGATGCAGGCGTACGCCGAGGGCTACGAGCTGCTCGAGGCGGAAGACCTCGTCACGGACGTCCACGGTGTGCTGCGCGCGTGGACCAAGGGCACAGTGGTCCGGTCGTGGCTGCTGGAGCTGCTCGTCAAGGCATTGGGTGAGGATCCCGATTTCGCCGAGATCTCCGGTTACACAGAAGATTCCGGTGAGGGTCGTTGGACCGTACTCGAGGCGATCGACCATGCCGTGCCCGCACCGGTGATCTCGGCCGCGTTGTTCGCGCGGTTCGCGTCCCGTCAGGACGATTCCCCCGCGATGAAGGCCGTCTCGGCGCTGCGCAACCAGTTCGGTGGTCACGCCGTGAAGAACGCGGCAGGCGAGGCAGAAGCCGGTTCTGGAACGTAG
Source organism: Rhodococcus mengyinensis (assembly GCF_048381435.1). Taxonomy (NCBI): domain Bacteria; kingdom Bacillati; phylum Actinomycetota; class Actinomycetes; order Mycobacteriales; family Nocardiaceae; genus Rhodococcus; species Rhodococcus mengyinensis. The sequence goes on from NZ_JBLWIT010000116.1 coordinate 85,737, forward strand.
GTGTTCGTTCGCGCACTCTCGCTCAGAGACTTCCGTTCCTGGGACGCTCTCGGTCTCACCCTGCGTCCGGGCTGCACCGTCTTCGTCGGACCCAACGGTCACGGCAAGACGAACGTGCTCGAGGCGCTCGGCTACCTGTCGACCCTGTCGTCTCATCGGGTCAGCTCGGACGCCCCGCTGATCCGGACGGGTACCGGTCAGGCGTTCGCCGGGGCGACCGTCGTCAACGCCGGCCGGGAATTGACCGTCGATCTCGAGTTGAACGAGGGCAAGTCCAACCGGGCACGAATCAACCAGTCACCCACCCGGCGGCCGCGAGAGATTCTCGGGATTCTGCAGACGGTGCTGTTTGCGCCGGAGGATCTGTCGCTGGTCCGCGGTGACCCGGGGGATCGGCGACGCTACCTCGACGAACTCCTCACGGCCCGTATTCCGCGGATGGCGGCGGTGCGCGCCGACTACGACCGGGTGCTGCGGCAGCGGTCGGCGCTGCTCAAGACCGCGGGCGGCGCGTTGCGACGGGTGTCCCGCGGCAGCGGCCGCCCGAGCGAAGACGGCGCGAGTGCCCTTGCCACGCTGGAGGTCTGGGACGGACATCTCGCCGCACACGGCGCAGAGCTGCTCGCCGGGCGGCTCCACCTCGTCCACGATCTCGCTCCCCACCTGGCCGAGTCGTACCAATCGCTGGCGCCGGAATCGAGGCCCGCGAGCATCCGCTACCGCTCGAGTCTGGGCTCCTCGCTGCCACCGGAGTTCACCGAACCGGCTCGAGTGCCCGAGGCGGGTGACATCGCGTTTCTCGAGGAGCGATTCCTTCAGGAGCTGTCCGTGATGCGCTCCAAGGAAATCGAGCGGGGTGTGTGTCTCGTCGGACCGCATCGTGACGATCTCGAACTGCACCTCGGCGACACCCCGGCGAAGGGATTCGCGAGTCACGGTGAGTCGTGGTCGTTCGCGCTCTCGTTGCGGCTGGCGGGATTCGCCCTGCTGCGCTCGGACGGCAGCGATCCCGTCCTCATGCTCGACGACGTGTTTGCCGAACTCGACCGTCGTCGACGGCGCGCACTCGCCAAGGTCGCGTTGGACGCGGAACAGGTCCTGATCACAGCCGCCGTGCCGGAAGATGTTCCGGAGGAACTCGACGCCGTCCGATTCGGTGTGGAGGCCAGCGACACCGATCGAGGGCGGATATCGCACATCGTGGAAGAGCCGGAGGACCGCAGTGACGGATGATCTCGAACCCACCGCACCGGCTGCGGCCCCCGAACCGGAGGTGAAGGGAATCGACCTCGCCCGCCGCGCCCTCGAGGAGGCGCGTGCCGCGGCGAAGGCGAGCGGAAAATCCGTCGGTCAGGGCCGCCGATCCGGAACCGGTGTCCGGGCCCTGCGCGCCCGGCGTCGACGCGGATGGTCGGGTCCGGGACCGGACGACCGCGATCCGCAGCCGTTCGGTGCTCTGACCAACGCGATCGCGAAACAGCGCGGCTGGTCGCCCAAGGTGTCCGAGGGGACGGTCCTCGGTCGGTGGGTGCAGGTGGTCGGTGAGGACATCGCCGCGCACGCCGAACCGACGGGGCTGCGGGACGGGATCCTGAGCGTCTCCGCGGAGTCGACGGCCTGGGCGACGCAGCTTCGGATGATGCAGTCGCAGATTCTCGCGAAGATCGCCGCGGCCGTCGGCGACGGCGTCGTGAAGTCGTTGCGGATCACCGGTCCGACCGCTCCGAGCTGGCGAAAAGGGGAACGGCACATCCGGGGGCGTGGGCCCCGGGACACGTACGGATAGGCCGGAGCGGACGTTCGGTTCCTGGTTTTGTCTATTACCCGGTGTTACAGTTACTCCAGGTTTTCGAGTGAACTGTGCCACAGGCCTCCGTCGTGGCGCAGCCGCCGGCACGAAGGAGTAACGAGATGTCCGCCCCGACTGCACCCCGGAACGCGATCCCCGAACCGGACCACATCCTGTTGCAGGCCAGGAACGTGGAGTTCGACTGGTCGAACCTCCCCATGCACTGGATCCCGGGCGACCCGTTCAGCACGCACGTCCTCAACGTCCTGCACCTCCTCCTGCCCGCGGGCGAGGAGTGGTTCGTCGAGACGTTCAAAGAGGCACTGCCGCTGATCGAGGACGAGCAGCTCCGCGACGACGTCGTCGGGTTCATCGGCCAGGAGGCGATGCACGCCAACGCCCACACCGGCGTCCTGGTGCACCTGAAGGAGAAGGGTCTCGACCCGACACCCTTCACCGAGCAGATGGAATGGACGTTCTCCAAGATCCTCGGACCGCGACCGCTCACCGGTCTGCGCGAAAAGAACTACCTGATCGAGCGGCTGGCAGTCATCGCCGCCATCGAGCACATCACCGCGTTCCTCGGCGACTGGGTGCTCAACGCCGAGGGACTCGACCGCTCCGGCATGCATCCGACGATGCTCGATCTACTGCGCTGGCACGGCGCCGAGGAGGTGGAGCACCGCTCCGTCGCATACGACGTCATGCGGTACTTCGACAAGCGTGAGTCCCGGCGGATCCGCACCCAGGTGATCGTCACCCCGGTGATCGTGTGGCTGTGGGTGCGCGGCACCCGTTTCCTCATGCGCAACGATCCGGAGCTCGCCCAGTGGTCGGAGCACCGGCGTAAGCCGCACCTGACCGATTTCTTCGCGGCAGGCAAGCGCGGCACCCTCCCGACGGCCCGGGAACTCGGCAAGCGGATGTCGACGTACTTCACGCGTTCGTACCACCCGAGCAACGAGGGTTCGACGGCGCAGGCCGTGAAGTACCTGGCCTCCTCGCCCGCGGCTCAGGCGGCCGAACGATGAAGCTGTCTCAGGTGCGGGAGGTGCTCACCGGGCAGGGCCTGCCCCGCTACGACGCTCCCCCGGACATCAAGGGGCGACCGCGCCCCGACCGCGCCATGCGGATCACCGAGGCCGTGGCCGCCAAGTACCTCCGCGTTCTCACCGCATACGAATACAACCCGGGCGTCGCCGGTCACAACCCGGACGTGGCGATGAAACTGGTTGTCTCCCAACGCGACGTCGTCGCACGGGACGAGAACGTCGTCCAGTTGCGGTTCGAAGCCGAGGACGGTGCGGAACTGCCTGCGTGGCAGCCGGGTTCGCACCTCGACTTCCACCTTCCGTCCGGGCTGCGACGTCAGTACTCGCTGTGCGGGGACCCGTCCGACCGCACGGGCTACAGTGTCGCCGTCCGCCGGATCCCCGAGGGCGGTGGGGGATCCCTCGAGATGCACGCGCTCGAACCCGGCACCCCGGTGACGGTGCGCGGGCCCCGCAACGGGTTTCCCTTCGTCGGCGAGGGGAGTGCGCTCTTCGTCGCCGGCGGAATCGGTATCACGCCGATCCTGGCGATGGTCCGGGCGGCGCGCGACCTCGGAATGGACTGGCAGTTCGTGTACTCCGGCCGGTCGCGGGAGTCGATGCCTTTCCTCGACGAGATCGAAACATTCGATCGGTCACGGGTTTTCATCCGACCCGACGACGAGTTCGGTCTGCCGACCGCCGGGGAATTGCTGGAGCGTGCCGCGCCGGGCGGCGCCGTCTACTGCTGCGGACCGACACCGATGCTGGAGTCGGTACGCCGCGCGTTCCCCGGAAGCCCCGCCACCGCATTGCATTTCGAACGCTTCGGGGCACCGCCGGTGCTCGACGGCACCGAATTCGAAGTGCAGCTTCTCAGCACCGGTGAGGTGCTCACCGTCCCCGCCGACGAATCCGCACTGACGGTGATCAAGAAGACGATGCCCGGAGTGGGGTACTCGTGCCAGCAGGGATTCTGCGGCACCTGCCGGGTGAAGGTGCTGTCCGGAACCCCGGATCACCGCGAGACGCGGCTCACCGACGCCGAGCAGGAGAACGAGATGCTGATCTGCGTGTCCCGCGCCGACAGCGGCCGTCTCGTCCTCGATCTGTAGTTCCCACCGTCGATCCCGTACCCGAACCCGCACGACCAGAGGACCCCACCATGACTCCATCCACATCCGGTACCGCCCGGCGGATCACCAACGGTTCCGTCGAACTCGCCGTGTTCGAGGAGGGCAACCCCGACGGCGAGACGATCGTGCTGGTGCACGGCTGGCCCGACACCCACGACCTGTGGAACCGGGTGGTGCCGTTCCTGACGGAACGGTTCCGGGTGGTCAGCTACGACAGCCGCGGCGCAGGCCGGAGCACCGTGCCCACCCGGGTCGAGGACTACCGACTGCCCGCCCTGGCCGGCGACCTGTTCGCGGTGATCGACGCCGTCAGCCCGGGCCGGCCGGTGCACGTGCTGGCCCACGACTGGGGATCGGTGGAGGCGTGGGAGGCGGTCTGCGAACCGGGAGCCCGCGCACGGATCGCGTCGTTCACCTCGGTCTCCGGGCCCAACCTCGATCACCTCGGCAAGTGGATGCGCCGTCGCATCTCGGACCGCAGCTTCGGCGGGCCGCTCGCGCAGGCCGTCGCGTCCGGCTACACCGTGCTGTTCCAGATCCCGGGGCTGGCGACGCTGCCGCTGCGGCTGTGGTTCTCCCGGCACTGGCCGGCGTTCCTGAAGTTCTTCGACCGCCTCGACCCCGCGCTGGTGCATCCGGCGCCGACGCTGGCGGACGACATGGTGAACGGTCTCAAGCTGTACCGCGCCAACATCCGGACGAGTCTGCTGAGGCCGCGCGAGCGGCACACCGACGTCCCCGTCCAGCTGATCCTGAACAAGAACGACAAGGCGGTGCGGCCCGTCGGCTACGAGGACACCGAGAAATGGGCGCCCGACCTGCGGCGTCGAGAGGTCGACGCCGGGCACTGGTCGCCGATCTCGCACGCCGAGGACATCGCGCAACTCGCCGCGGAGTTCGTGCTGGACATCGAGGACCGGCGGTGGGCGGATCTCCCCGACGGCCCGTCCGAGAGCGCTTCTGCCTAGGTTTTCACTCCCGAGACGCCCTGAAAATTCGTCTACGGGGCGCTCAGGGGTGTCATAGCCCGCTCCTGGCGCTGACGTACCAGTAAGATGGCCGAGGTAACTAGCGGCAAGATTCCCGATTCTCGTCTCCCGCGTGCCCGACCAGGGCGGTGGGCGCCTGCGTCGGGCATTGGACGGAGAAGGAGAGCTACCCACCCGTGGCTGCCCAGAAGTCAGACAAAAGCACCTCCAGCAAGGACTACGGCGCTTCTTCCATCACCGTCCTCGAGGGACTCGAAGCTGTTCGTAAGCGACCGGGTATGTACATCGGTTCCACCGGTGAACGCGGTCTCCACCATTTGATCTGGGAAGTCGTCGACAACTCCGTCGACGAGGCCATGGCCGGCCATGCCACCAAGGTCGAGATCACCCTGCTCGAAGACGGTGGCGTCCAGGTCGTCGACGACGGTCGAGGCATCCCCGTCGGGATGCACGCCTCCGGTGTCCCCACCGTCGAGGTCGTCCTCACCCAGCTCCACGCCGGCGGCAAGTTCGACTCCGACTCCTACGCCGTGTCCGGCGGTCTGCACGGTGTCGGTATCTCCGTCGTCAACGCGCTGTCCACCCGGCTCGACGTCGACATCAAGCGTGACGGCTTCCAGTGGAACCAGACGTACACCGACTCGAAGCCGGGCGAACTCGTCAAGGGCGAAGCCACCAAGGAGACGGGCACCACGGTCACGTTCTGGGCCGACCCGAACATCTTCGAGACCACGGTCTACAGCTTCGAGACGGTCGCGCGCCGCCTCCAGGAGATGGCCTTCCTCAACAAGGGCCTGACGATCACCCTCACCGACGAGCGCGTCAGCGACGCCGAGGTCACCGAAGAGGTCGTCAGCCAGGTCGCCGACGCGCCGAAGACCGCCGAGGACGAGTCCGCCGAGGCGCAAGCGCCTGCCGTGCACAAGGTGAAGACCCGCGTCTACCACTACCCGGGCGGCCTCGAGGACTACGTGCGGCACATCAACCGCACGAAGCAGCCGATCCACAACTCCGTCGTCGGATTCACCGCGAAGGGCACCGGCCACGAACTCGAGATCGCGATGCAGTGGAACTCCGGCTACTCGGAGTCGGTCCACACGTTCGCGAACACCATCAACACGCACGAGGGTGGCACCCACGAAGAGGGCTTCCGTTCCGCTCTGACGGCGACGGTCAACAAGTACGCGCTCGACAAGAAGCTCCTCAAGGAGAAGGACCCGAAGCTCACGGGTGACGACATCCGTGAGGGTCTCGCGGCGATCATCTCCGTGAAGGTTGGTGAACCGCAGTTCGAGGGTCAGACGAAGACGAAGCTCGGTAACACCGAGGTCCGGTCATTCGTCCAGAAGGCGAGCAACGAGCACCTGTCGCACTGGTTCGAAGCGAACCCGGCCGACGCGAAGACCATCGTGAACAAGGCGGTGTCGTCGGCGCAGGCCCGCGTCGCCGCCCGCAAGGCCCGCGAACTGGTGCGCCGCAAGAGCGCCACCGACCTCGGCGGCCTGCCGGGCAAGCTCGCCGACTGCCGGTCCAACGATCCGAGCAAGTCCGAGATCTACATCGTGGAGGGCGACTCCGCAGGCGGCTCGGCCAAGTCCGGCCGCGACTCGATGTACCAGGCGATCCTGCCGCTGCGCGGAAAGATCATCAACGTCGAGAAGGCACGCATCGACCGTGTGCTGAAGAACACGGAAGTCCAGTCGATCATCACCGCGTTCGGCACGGGCATCCACGACGAATTCGACATCGCGAAGCTGCGGTACCACAAGATCGTGCTGATGGCCGACGCCGACGTCGACGGCCAGCACATTGCAACGCTGCTGCTCACGCTGCTGTTCCGCTTCATGCGGCCCCTCGTCGAGCACGGCCACGTCTACCTGGCGCAGCCCCCGCTGTACAAGTTGAAGTGGCAGCGCAGCGAGCCGGAGTTCGCGTACTCCGACCGCGAGCGCGACGTCCTGGTCAAGGCCGGCCTCGAGTCCGGCAAGAAGATCAACAAGGACGACGGCATCCAGCGTTACAAAGGTCTCGGCGAGATGAACGCCAAGGAACTGTGGGAGACCACGATGGATCCGACGGTGCGCGTCCTGCGTCTGGTGACGCTCGACGACGCAGCCGCAGCCGACGAGCTGTTCAGCGTTCTCATGGGTGAGGACGTCGAGGCCCGGCGAAGCTTCATCACCCGTAACGCCAAGGACGTCCGCTTCCTCGACGTCTAGGTATCCGGCACAAGAGATTACGGATGTCATGCAGCCACCGGTGGTCGGAAGACCCCGGTGGCTGCACCCGTCTGGGCCGGTTGCGGGACCGGGTCGCGCAGAAATCCGTCCTCGACTGTGAACCGCGATTCTGTGTAGCCTGGTCCGCTGATCCACCCCGCGACGGCAACGTCTGGGATCGGTGGTGCGCATGTTACTTGGAAGTAAGGATCGGGGAATTTCTGTGGTAAGAACGTTCCCCATGGGGATGTGATGAACTCGTTACATTCGGAAATCGGTGCGTCGGGCAGCGCTGCGCACAGCGCAACTGATCGATCACTTTCCTCTGTCGACGCGTGTCGTCCGGACCGGTACGACTGTCCCGCCGCAGGCGCGGTCACGAGCACAGAGCGACAAGCTATGAGTGGTTGGAAAGGAAGCGTGGGATGAGCGACGATTCGCCGCCCCGGGCAAAGTTCTGGGATATCGAGGGCTGGGGCCTGCGGTGGAAGGTCACCGCGGTTCTCGCAGTTCCCGTCACCGTCGCCATGGTGCTCGGCGGGCTCCGTGTGCAGGGCGAGCTGAGTAACGCCGTCCACTTCACCGAGGCGGCCGACCAGATCGTCGTCGTCCCGGACATCGTGGCCCTCGAGGCCTCGATGGGTACGGTGACCAGTGGTTACGCCTCGGGCACCCTCACCAAGCAGGACCGCGAGGACGCGGAAGCCCTGATGAACGATGTGTCCGAACAGGCCCGGAACCCCGAACTGGATCCCGCCGTCGCGAGTTCCATCAACCAGACCGTCTCGGACGGCCGCGCCCTCCTGAATCTGATGGATTCCCCAGGTGTCGCCACCGACCTGCTCGCGGAACGCCAGCGCGCGTTCGCCGCGGACTTCATCCGCGAAGTGGACGACATCGTCCGTCCCATCGAAGACAGCGAAGTCGTCGACAAGGGCTACCAGCTGACCAACGCGTGGCAGGCGCAGCGTCGTCTGTTCGAACAGGCCATGGGCCTCGTGATCGTGAAGGACGTCTATGCCGGTCCCGACGGACGGGAGAAGGCCCGCACGGGCGACATCCCCACCTCGGCCGTCGTCGCGGCCGCCGGCGCCGAATCGAGCCTCCTCGACGTCCTCGACCGGTACTACCCGAAGGGGGATCCCCGTCTCGAGACGCTGCGAAACAACATCAACGACCGCAACGCCCTCATCGACCAGGGCCTGGCGGACGCGGCGCGCGGCGGGATGCTGCCCATCCTGCAGCTGCGCTCCTCGCTCATCGCGAGCCGTGACGTCTACCAGGACCTGACCAGCGAAGCGGCGAAGGACATCGCGTCCACCGTGCAGGTCCGCGCGGCCGAGACCCGGTCCGCCGCGCTGCGTGACACGGCGATCGTCCTCGGAACCCTGCTCGCGGCGCTCGTCCTCGCGCTCCTCGTGTCGCGGTCGCTGATCGGTCCGATCCGCCGCCTGCGGTACGGCGCGCTGAAGGCCGCCCGCCGCGACCTTCCGGAGGCGATCGAGCAGATCAAGGCCAGTGACGATCCGCGGGCACTGTCGTTCGAGCCGGTGGCCGTGCACTCCTCCGAGGAGATCGGCCAGCTCGCCCGCGCCGTGGACGACATCCACGGGCAGGCACTCAAGCTCGCCGGTGAGCAGGCACAACTGCGCCTGCAGATCAACGACATGTTCGAAACGCTCGCGCGCCGAAGCAAGTCGCTCGTCGACCAGCAGCTCGGCCTGATCGAGAATCTCGAGTTCGAGGAGAAGGATCCGAAGCGACTCGAGAGCCTGTTCCGGCTCGACCACCTGGCCGCGCGTATGCGCCGGAACGGTGAGAACCTGCTGATTCTGGCCGGCACCCGCGTGCGTCGTTCGCAGGCGGCGCCGATCCCGCTCGGCGACGTGCTGCGTGCCGCGATCTCCGAGGTCGAGGACTACCAGCGTGTGCAGATGGGTGCAACCCCCGAGGGCGCGCTCAGCGGCACCGTCGTCACGGACGTCGTGCACCTGCTCGCCGAACTCGTCGACAACTCGCTGCGCGCTTCGCCGCCCGACACGGTCGTGACGTTCAGTTTCGCTCGCGCCGTGGACGGCGGGGTGCTGCTCGAGATCGCGGACCGCGGTATCGGTATCCCGGCCGACGACATGCGCGCCGTCAACGAGCGGCTGGCATCGGGTGGTGAGGTCGGTCCCGAGACCGCCCGCCACATGGGTCTGTTCGTCGTGAGCCGGCTCGCGAAGCGTCACGGCCTGACCGTGCGCCTGCGGTCGACGTTCGACACCGCCCGCAACCCGGGCGTGACCGTGAGCATTCACATCCCGAATGCGCTGATCGTGTCGCAGGCCGCCCGGCAGGACACGGGACCGCAACGGAAGATCCCCGCGGCACCGGTCCGGACCGCCATTCCGGCACCCGCGGCCCCGGCACCGCGCAAGGACAACGGACAGCAGCCGGCAACCCGCAACGGACTGCCGACCCGCACCCCGTCCACGCCTCCGCCCGCGCCGAGCCCGGCACCTGCGGGTGCGGTGACGACGGCGTCGGGCACGAGCCTGCCCCGACGTCAGCCCGGTGCCAGTGGCATCGCGGCCGGCGCGGGATCGTCGGCCGGGGCACCGGCCGCGCAGTCTCAGGACACCGTGAACGTCCGTGGATCCGGGGCGATGCCGAAGCTGCCCGTGCGGCGGCCGCAGGCGACGACCACGGAGACGGCACCGGCGCAATCGCAGCCGCAGCACGCACCGCACGCACCCCGCAGCGAGAACCGCATCGAGGCGCGGACCGCGGAGCAGCCGGCGCCCCCGTCGTCGAACGGCGACGACCAGGCACCGGTGCGACACCGCTACCGCACCAACTCGGCGAAGACCGCGTCGTTCTTCCAGTCGCGGATCGATCCGCCACCGTCCGAGGCCACACCGCGCCCCGGCGGCGGCACCCCGATCTTCTCCGACATGGTGTCCGACTGGCTGACCGATCCGACCGGCGCCGAAGGCGCACCCGGCGTCTGGCATTCCGCCGGCGACGCCGGATGGTCGGCCGCGGAACGGATCAGCGAGACTCCCGTCGAGGTCGACCCGGAGATCGGACTGCCGAAGCGGCGTCCCGGCGACCGGCTGGTGCCCGGCACGGTCGAAGGCGCGCACAATACGGGGACACTGCGCCGGGTGCGTGACCCTGAGACAATTCGCGCGAATCTCAGTCGTCACCAGCAGGGCGTCCGAAACGGCAGGGCCACGAGGCTCGCGGAACGTAACAGCATTGAAGGAGACCGATGAACACCGCTCATGGATCCGACGTCACGCGACCGCTCGACTGGTTGGTGTCGAACTTCGCCAGTGACGTGCCCGGTGTCTCCCACGCCGTGCTCGTATCCGCGGACGGTCTCCTGATGGCAGCCAGCGCCCATCTCCCCATCGACCGGGCCGAGCAGCTGGCCGCGGTCACCTCGGGGCTGGCCAGCCTGTCGGCCGGTGTGTCCCGGTTGTTCGAAGGCGGCGGAGTGCTGCAGTCGGTGGTCGAGATGCAGCACGGGTACCTACTGCTCATGAGCGTCGGCGACGGCTCGCACCTCGCGACCCTCACGGACGCCGAATGCGACATCGGGCAGGTCGGCTACGAGATGGCGATCCTGGTCGACCGCGTCGGCGCATCGGTGCAGGCCACGGCCCGCACCCCGCAGGGTCTCTGACCAGCCCATGCCCATGAACGACCACCACTCGGAGCAGCCGGGCCCGAACATCGTGCGCCCGTACTCGCTGACGTCGGGCCGGACCCGGCCTGCGGTCGAACTCGCGCTCGAAGCGTTGATTCAGGCACTGCCGCAGTCGGTGGACCGGCAGTGGGAACTCGACGACGTCAACGCGGCGATCGTCGCGTTGTGTCAGCAGTCGCCTTCGGTAGCCGAGATCGCCGCCCGGGTGGGCGTTCCCCTCGGGGTGGCACGCGTCCTGGTCGCCGACCTGGTCGAGGCCGGTCATCTGCAGATCCTGGCCACGCTGAAGGAAGACTCGACCGACTCCGAACGTCGTGAACTCATCGAAAGGGTCCTCAGTGGACTTCGCGAAATCTGATCCCCGCAATCGGGTGACCTCGACCAAGATCGTGATCGCCGGCGGGTTCGGCGTCGGCAAGACCACGCTGGTCGGGGCGGTCTCCGAGATCGTCCCGCTGCGCACCGAGGCGCTCGTGACCAACGCCAGCGACGGCGTCGACAACCTGGCTGCGACACCGCAGAAGGGCACGACCACCGTCGCCATGGACTTCGGTCGCATCAGCCTGGCCGACGACCTGGTGCTGTACCTGTTCGGAACCCCCGGTCAGCACCGGTTCTGGTTCATGTGGGACGACCTGATCCGCGGTGCCATCGGTGCGATCGTCCTGATCGACACCCGCCGGCTGGACGAGAGTTTCGCGGCCGTCGACTTCTTCGAGGCCCGGCAGCTGCCGTTCCTCGTCGCGATCAACGAATTCGACGACGCCCCGCGCTACCCCATCGAGGACATCCGTGCGGCCCTCGCGATCTCCGAGGACGTGCCGATCATCCCGATCGACGCGCGTGACCGGGAATCGGCGAAACGCGCACTGGTCGCGATCACCGAATACGCACTGACCAAGCTCCACACGGCCGCGTACTGAGGATTCGAAACATGTCGGACGACTTGCAGCACTTCTCCATGGGCACGTGGATCGTCGCCCTCGCCGCGGTCACGGCGTTCATCGGCGTCTTCGTCGGTATCGCCAGCGCCCGCAAGGCGGTGACCGCGCCGAATCCGAGGCAGCGGTACCTCTGGCTGGCGTGGGGTGCGCTGTCCATCGGCGGCATCGGCGCCTGGCTGCCGCACTACATCGCGATGGTCGGATTCGAGGTCTACGGCAGTGTGGTGCGCTACGACGTCCTGTGGATCGCGGTCTCGTTCGTGGTGCCCGTCGCGGCCGCCGCGGTGGCGTTGCTGATCATCAGCCCGCCGCCCACGAAACACCGGCTGCCGAGCGCATCGGTGGAGATCGGCCGCCTCGCCGGCGGTGCGGTACTCCTCGGCGTCGGCTTCACCGGAATGGACCTCGCGATCGTCGCCTCCCTCGAGATCCAGGGTTCGGTGGAATCCGACATCCTGCTGACGGCGGCGTCGGCCGTGATCGGCCTGGTCGTCGGTGCCGGAATCATGTGGTCGATCTCGGCCCTCGAGTCCCGCACGCTGCGACTCGTGGCGTCGGTGGTCGTGGCGGCCGGACTGGTGGCCATGCACTACACCGGGGTGTTCGGGCTGAGCGTCACCGTCGACCAGGCCGTGGCGCGCCCGGACGGGCTCGAGGTGTTCTCGATCCTGTTCCCCGTCTTCGTGCTGGGCATGCTCGTGGTCACGATCCCGATCACCGCCCTGCTGATGGCGCCCGACCGCGTCGCCGCCGAGCTCGAACTCGAGGCCGACATGCTCGCCGCCGAATCCCTCGCCGCCGAAACCCAGGGCCGGGAGCTCGAACTCCAGTAGATCGGACGACTCCTGCGGCACCGATTCATGAGTGCACCCGAGTCCTTCACCCTCACAGCTGACCTGCACCTATAGACTCGGGTGGTTGCGCGACGTCGTGCAGGACCGCGAGTCCGCGAGGAGACGTCAAGCCGAGTAGAAGAAGGAGCTCATGACTGACACAACGTTGCCGCCGGAGGGACCGGGGCACGACCGCATCGAGCCCGTCGACATTCAGCAGGAGATGCAGAGCAGCTACATCGATTACGCGATGAGCGTGATCGTGGGCCGGGCGCTGCCCGACGTGCGCGACGGCCTCAAGCCGGTGCACCGCCGCGTTCTGTACGCGATGTACGACAACGGTTACCGGCCCGATCGCGGTTATGTGAAGTCTGCGCGACCGGTCGCCGAGACGATGGGTAACTACCACCCCCACGGTGACGCCTCGATCTACGACACGCTCGTCCGCATGGCGCAGCCGTGGTCGCTGCGGTACCCGCTCGTCGACGGCCAGGGCAACTTCGGTTCCCGCGGCAACGACGGCGCCGCCGCGATGCGATACACCGAGTGCCGGCTCACTCCGCTGGCCATGGAAATGCTGCGTGAGATCGACCACGAGACGGTCGATTTCACCCCGAACTACGACGGTCGTACACAGGAACCGTCAGTTCTCCCCAGCCGTATCCCCAACCTGTTGATCAATGGTTCCGGCGGCATCGCCGTCGGTATGGCCACCAACATCCCGCCGCACAACCTGCGGGAGGTCGCCGAAGCCATCTACTGGGCGCTCGAGAACTGGGAAGCCGACGAGGAGTCCACCCTCACCGCGGTCATGGAACGCGTCAAGGGACCCGACTTCCCGACGCACGGCCTGATCGTCGGCGGCCAGGGCATCCACGACGCCTACACCACCGGACGCGGTTCGGTCCGCATGCGCGGTGTGGTGGAGATCGAGGAGGACGCCAAGGGACGCACCACGATCGTCATCACCGAGCTGCCGTACCAGGTGAACCCGGACAACCTGATCACGTCGATCGCCGAGCAGGTGCGCGACGCGAAGATCGCCGGCATCTCCGACATCCACGACGAGTCCTCGGACCGCGCGGGTATGCGCATCGTCGTGACCGTCAAGCGTGACGCGGTCGCGAAGGTCGTGCTCAACAACCTGTACAAGCACACCCAGCTGCAGACCAGCTTCGGCTGCAACATGCTGTCCATCGTCGACGGCGTGCCGCGCACCCTGCGCCTCGACCAGATGATCCGGCTGTACGTCGCCCACCAGGTCGAGGTCATCCGCAGGCGCACCGAGTACCTGCTCCGCAAGGCCGAGGAACGCGCTCACATCCTGCGCGGACTGGTGAAGGCCCTCGACGCCCTCGACGAGGTCATCGCGCTGATCCGGGCGTCGCAGACCGTCGACATCGCGCGGGCCGGGCTGATCGAGCTCCTCACCGTCGACGAGATCCAGGCCGACGCGATCCTCGCGATGCAGCTGCGTCGCCTCGCCGCCCTCGAGCGTCAGAAGATCATCGACGAACTCGCCGAGATCGAGCTGGAGATCGCCGACCTCAAGGACATCCTCGAGAAGCCCGAGCGTCAGCGCCGGATCGTCCGCGACGAGCTCAAGGAGATCGTCGACAAGCACGGCGACGACCGCCGCACCCGCATCATCGCCGCCGACGGCGACGTGGCCGACGAGGATCTGATCGCCCGCGAGGACGTCGTCGTCACGATCACCGAGACCGGCTACGCCAAGCGCACCAAGACCGACCTGTACCGCTCGCAGAAGCGCGGCGGCAAGGGCGTGCAGGGCGCCGGGCTGAAGCAGGACGACATCGTCTCGCACTTCTTCGTCAGCTCCACCCACGACTGGCTGCTGTTCTTCACCACGAAGGGCCGCGTCTACCGGGCCAAGGCATACGAGCTGCCGGAGGCGAGCCGCACGGCCCGCGGACAGCACGTGGCCAACCTGCTCGCGTTCCAGCCCGACGAGCGCATCCAGAGCGTCATCCAGATCAAGACGTACGAGGACGCCCCCTACCTGGTTCTCGCCACCCGCAACGGTCTGGTGAAGAAGTCCAAGCTCACCGATTTCGACTCGAACCGCAGCGGCGGCATCGTCGCCATCAACCTGCGCGGCGAGGACGAACTGGTCGGCGCGGTGCTCTGCTCCTCCGACGACGACCTGCTGCTCGTCTCCGCGCAGGGACAGTCGATCCGCTTCTCCGCCACCGACGAGGCGCTGCGTCCGATGGGCCGCGCCACGTCCGGTGTCCAGGGCATGCGATTCAACGGCGACGACGAACTGCTGTCGCTGAATGTCGTGCGCGAAGGCACCTATCTGCTGGTGGCGACGTCGGGTGGCTACTCGAAGCGCACCGGTATGGAGGATTACCCGGTCCAGGGTCGCGGCGGAAAGGGTGTACTCACGATTCAATACGACAAGAAACGTGGCACCCTGGTCGGAGCGCTCATCGTGAACGACGACGACGAGCTCTACGCGATCACCTCGGGCGGTGGCGTCATCCGCACCGCCGCCAAGCAGGTCCGCAAGGCCGGTCGGCAGACCAAGGGCGTTCGTTTGATGAACCTCGGGGAAGGCGACACCCTGCTCGCGATCGCGCGCAATGCCGACGAACCCGACGAACCCGACGACAACGCCGAGAGCAGCGGCAAAGGAGCTAAGGAGTCCTAGTGAGCACTCCCAACCAGCCAGGCAGTGACCGGCAGAACCCGGGTTCCGCCAATCAGGCGAAATCCGAGCAGCAGGCCTCCCGCACTCCCGAGAACGGGTCGGCGCGACCGAACCCGCAGCAGGGTTCCGCGCCGCAGGGGCCGCAGGCGTCCGCCGGTCGTGGTCCCGCTCAGGCGGGGCCGGCTGCCCGGCCGGGCGGTGCTCCCGACGCGAGACCGGATCGGCGGGCTCCGGCCGATCCGGCCCGGTCTCCGTCGACGCCCCAGCATCAGGGTCCGCGTACGCAGACCCCGCAGGGACGGTCCGTGCCGCCGCAGCAGGGTCACGCTCCGAATCAGCAGGCTCCCGGGCATCAGGGCCCGCCGCAGCAGGCGCCCGGCAACCGGGCTCCCGCGGGTGGTGCTCCCACCGAGGGTGTGCAGTCCATTCGGGGAAATCAGGCTCCGCCGTGGCAGCGCGGAATGCAGCGGGAGCCGCAGACCAACCTGAAGCGGCCCGTGCAGGGCGGGTCCGGTGCCAAGCAGGCTCCGCGCCCGGAGGGTCAGCCGAACGCGTCCAACGGCGCGGGCACAGCGGCTGCGGCGGGTGCCGCGGCAGCGAAGGCTCCCGGCGGCCAGGACGTCCAGAAGCCGCAGACCGCTCCGACGCAGAAGACGCAGCAGCCCCAGGCGCAGGGTCAGCGACCCCAGGGCGCGCAGAACGCGGGTGCGCCCACCCAGGCCGTGCCCACCCAGAAGGCGCCCGCACAGAACCCGTCGGCGCCGGCGAAGGGCCAGCCCGCACCCAAGCAGGGTTCCGATCGCACACCGTCCTCGACCGCGGCCACCGCAGCGGTCGGTGCGGTATCCGGCGCAGCCGCGGCCGGTGCCGTGACGCAGCGGGAGGCCGCGAAGGCGAAGGCGTCCGCGATCGACGGACCCACCCGGCACATCAACCGGGACGTGCTACCCAAGGACATGCCGGACCTGTCCGAGGCCAAGCACCCCTTGCCGGGGCCGGCGGCCACGGGTCAGCAGCCGAAGATCGCCGTGGCCCCGCAGCGGGTCGAGGAGGGCGAGGCGCTCCGGGCGACGGTGCAGGTCCGCAAGATCGATCCGTGGTCGACGCTGAAGATCTCGTCCGTCATCTCGGTGTCGCTGTTCTTCGTGTGGATGGTGGCCGTCGGTCTGCTGTACATCGTCCTGGACGGGATGGGCGTGTGGGACCGGCTGAACAACGCGTTCACCGATATCGTCGCGGAGTCGAGCTCTGACGGGCTCGTGACGGCCGGTCAGGTCTTCGGATACGCCGCCGTCATCGGTCTCGCGAACATGGTGCTGTTCACCGCGCTGGCGACGATCGGCGCCTTCATCTATAACCTGTGTTCCGACCTCGTCGGGGGTGTCGAAGTGACGCTCGCCGACCGGGACTGAACGCGGAAAACGACGGGGGCTGAGCTGGGAAAAGAGCGTCTCGCCGGACCGGTTTTGGTAGTTGCCGGTCCGGTGGGGTAATCTTCCGACTCGGTTCAGGGAACTGCGCGAGATGAGTTTCCAGACTTCAGGGGCCTATAGCTCAGGCGGTTAGAGCGCTTCGCTGATAACGAAGAGGTCGGAGGTTCAAGTCCTCCTAGGCCCACTCCTGGTGCCGGTGAAAGGTCATTCGCATGAAGGTCCTCCTGTTTGTAGGAGCCGGAGTGCTGGTGGCGATCGGACTGTCCAAGTTGCTCCGCGGCAACGAGGTGTGGCACGAGGTAACGGGGCCTTAGCTCAGTTGGTAGAGCGCTGCCTTTGCAAGGCAGATGTCAGGAGTTCGAATCTCCTAGGCTCCACAAGTACGAATACAGAACAGTGTGCCCCGGATTCGGAAGAGTCCGGGGCACACTGCTGTGCGGACCAGAGCGGGGTGAGGTTACCCTTACTTCATGACCGCACTCGATCCCGGAGCCCGTGAACGCCTCGACCCGCGCAGCCGCGTCGCATCCCACCACCGCAACGGTGAGGGAACCGCACGAATCGGATACCCGATCGGAGTCCGCATGGTCACGGTCCGTGCACGCGAGTACGTCACACCCCGCATGGTGCGTCTGACTATCGGCGGCCCCGGACTCGACGGATTCCACACCTATCAGGCCGACGATCACGTCAAGATCGTGTTCCCCGATCCGGACGGCACCCGCCGCGTGCCCGTGGTGAACGACGCGATGATGCTCGACTGGCCGCGACCGCTCCCGACCACGCGGAAATACACCGTCCGCCGCTACGACGCCGACGCCCGCGAACTCGACCTGGACTTCGTGCTGCACGACGGCGGGCTCGCGTCCTCCTGGGCGACGACGGTCGCGATCGGCGACGAGGTGACCATCGCCGGACCGCCCGGCGCCAAGGCCTTCGCCCACAACTTCGACCACTACGTGTTCGCGGTCGATTCCACCGCACTACCGGCGGTCGCGCGGTGGCTCGACGAGTCCCCGGCCGACGTCTCGGCGCACGTGGTGATCGAAACCGATGACGACGTCGAGCACGGCTACCCGCTGGCCGTGCGCGAGAACGTGGACGTGACGTGGCTCGTGCGCGACGGCAGCGAGTCCGCTCTGGCGTCGACGGTGCAGTCGCTCGCGCTGCCCGACGGCCGCTGCTTCCTGTTCGCGGCAGGCGAGGCGAATGACATCAAGCCTCTGCGCGCGTGGAGCCGGGACCGGATGGATTCGCTGTTCACCGGGTACTGGAAACGCGGAGTCGCCGGGCTGGACGACTGACCGGCCCTACACTCGCACCATGACCACGGTCCGGCCCGCAGTCGCCCGCCGCGCGGTCGTAGCCGCGGTGATGCTCGCGATGTCGGCGGTAGGCGGTGCCGTGCCCGCGGGTGCGCAGACCCGTCCCCTGGAACCGATCGCCCGGGCGGTCTCGCTGCGCCTCGCCACGGCAGACGCGGTGGCGGCGGCCAAGTGGGGCACGCCGTCGCCGATCGACGATCCCGCGCGCGAAGCCCAGGTCCTGGGTGCGGTGGCCACGCAGGCGGCCGACGAGGGTCTGAGTGCGGGGCGGGTGCAGCAGATCTTCCGGGACCAGATCGAGGCCAACAAGGTGGTGCAGCGCGCCCTCTTCGGCTGGTGGAGCGTCGCACCCGGCGCGGCGCCGACCGTCCGGCCCGACCTGACGCAGGTCCGTCCGGTGATCGACCGCCAGAACACGGATATTCTGCTGCAGCTGCGGGCACAGGAGGCCGTGCTCGCCGGTCCGGGCTGCGTGCCCGCTCTCGTGGACGCGGCGGTCGCGGTGGCTGCCGAACAGCGTCTCGGCCCACTGCATCAGGCCACGCTGGCGCGCGCGCTCGTGTCGATCTGCGGGCCGGTCCGCGAATGATTGGCCGTTTTGACATGGTCCGGCAAGATGTCGCCACTTAGACTGGGGTCATGATCTCCAAGGTCGCAACGCTCCTCCTCGACCGTGTCTCGATGTTCGAGTTCGGGGTGGTCTGTGAAGTGTTCGGAATCGACCGCACCGCACACGGGGTTCCGCCGTTCGACTTCCGGATCTGCGGGATCCGTCCCGGCGAACCGCTCGCGTCGATCACGCCCGGACTCACGCTGTCCGCCGACTACGGACTGGATTCCCTGCGCGACGCCGATCTCGTCGTGGTGCCGCCGCCCGGGGCGCAGTCCGACTTCCCGGTGGAGGTGCTCGACGCGGTGCGCGGCGCCGCGGATGCCGGTGCCATCGTCCTCAGTCTGTGCTCGGGTGTCTTCCTGCTCGGCGAGGCGGGGCTCCTGGACGGGCGCAAGTGCACCACCCACTGGGAGTACGTCGAGGAACTGGCCACCCGGTTCCCGACCGCGACCGTCGACCCCGACGTCCTGTTCGTCGACGAGGGCAACCTCGTCACCAGTGCGGGCACCGCGGCAGGCATCGACGCGTGCCTGCACGTGGTGCGCCGGGAGCTCGGTTCCACCGTCGCCAACACGATCGCCCGCAGGATGGTCGTGCCGCCCCAGCGCGACGGAGGACAGCGCCAGTTCATCGAGCAGCCGGTGGTCGCGTGCACGTCGGACAGCCTGAGCGAGACGATGGCGTGGATGAGCGAAAACCTCGAGTTGCCGCACACGATCGACGAGCTCGCGGCCCGCTCGTCCATGTCGACGCGCACGTTCGCCCGCAAGTTCGCGGCCGAGACGGGCACCACCCCGGTGAAGTGGCTGACGACGCAGCGGGTCCTCTACGCGCGGCAGCTACTCGAGGGCACCGACCTCGGTCTCGAGGCGATCTCGAGACGCAGCGGATTCGGGTCCGGCGCGCTTCTGCGCCACCACTTCAACCGGGTCGTCGGCGTCGCGCCCGCCGACTATCGGCGCCGGTTCGGCTGCAACACGGCCGAACTCACGCAATGAACGTGCCGATGGCCGGGTTCGCCTGGCAGATCGGGCTGCTGCCGAAGTTGATCGATCCGAACGCCGTCGCCACCACGTTCCCGACGCCGGTGTTCACCGTCGCGGACAGGAAGGGGTAGACGCCGCCGAGGTTCACGATCCCCGAACGTCCGCTGTCGGTGTTGACCCAGGCCACGGTGACCTGCGCGGCCGCCGGGATCGGTGGCGCGGCGGGGCGCGACTCGAAACGGATGTCGCCGTCGGCGATGGGCGGTGACGCCTCCGGCCCGGACTGTCCGGTGAGCGCCGTCAACGACATCAGGCTGCCCTGGTTCGGACATCCGATGGTCAGGGCCGGTCCGCCGAACGGGTGCGGCGGGTCGGCGCCGGCGGGGCCGGCCGTCAGCAGAGCCGCCGTGGCGGCGATCGGAAACGTGACGACGGCGATGTGGTGGACGATACGTCTGGCGGTCATGTCTGCTCCTCGGAACGGATCCTCGCGCTGGTGCGCATCTGCCTGCGGGATACCCCTGGTACAAGCCGTGAAACGAAGACAGGACACCAGGACGGTTGTCCACCTAGGATTCGCAGATGCCGGAGACCGCGCCTCCCGTCCCCTCCCGATTGCGGGACACGTCCGTGCGGTACGCGCGGTCGCTCCACCCCGTCGGCCTCGCGTTCGCGTTGCTGTTCTTCGTGTGGTCGATGACGCCGTCGCTGCTGCCCCGGCCGTGGTACCTGCAGGCCGTTGCGACGGGCATCAGCCTGGCCACCGGTTACGCCATCGGATGCTTCGTGGCCTGGGTGGTGCGCAAGTGCGGGGTCGAACCGAACTTCTCGCCGAAGACCCGTCGGATCGGGTGGTGGACCCTGCTGGGCGCCGCCGTCATCCTCGTGCCCACCTTCCTGGTGCTGGGGTCGTGGTGGCAGCAGATCGTGCGCGACCTGGTCGGGGTCGATCGCGCGAACCGCACCTACTACCTGTTGATCCTCGTGATCTCGTTCGCCGTCGCGGCACTGCTGCTGGCCGTGGGCAGAGGACTCCGCGGTGCAGCGCGGCGATTGACCGCCGTCGGATTGCGCTACGTGCCCGCGCCGATCGCGAAGATCGCGAGTGTCGTCGTGCTCGTCGCCGTCCTGTTCTTCGTCGTCAACGGCGCCCTCCACGCGGGCCTGCTCGCCCTCGCCAACGGCAGCCTCGCCGCCGCCGACCACGACACGGCCGCAGGCGTCACCCAGCCCACCGCGCCGGAACGGTCGGGCTCGCCGGACTCGCCGGAACCGTGGGATTCACTGGGCAAGGAGGGCCGCACGTTCGTCGCCGGCGGTCCGTCGGCGGAAGACATCGCAGCCCTGACCGGACGTCCGGCGCTTACGCCGATCCGCGCGTACGCGGGCCGCGACTCCGCGGGCACCGTCGAGGAGGTCGCGCACCACGTGGTGGCCGAACTGAAACGCACCGGCGCCTACGACCGCGCTGTTCTGGCCGTCGCCACGACGACCGGTCGCGGCTGGGTCAACGCGGACGTCGCGTCGTCGCTCGAGTACCTGAGCGACGGCGACACCGCTATCGCGTCGATGCAGTACTCGTTCCTCCCGAGCCCACTCGCGTTCATCGCCGACCGGGAGACACCGATGGTGGCAGGCAGGGCGCTGTTCGAGGCCGTCTACGCCGAATGGGCTGCGTTGCCGCGGGAGTCGCGGCCGAGACTGGTGGTGTTCGGCGAGAGCCTCGGTTCGTACGGGGGACAGGCCGCGTTCGTCGGCGGCCAGGACATGCTGGCGCGCGTCGACGGCGCACTGTGGGTGGGAACGCCCAACTTCACCGAACAATGGACCCGGATCACCGAGAACCGCGACCCCGGGTCGTTCCAGCGAGTCCCGGTGATCGAGGACGGCGCCGGGATCCGCTTCGCCGCAGATCCCGCCGACCTCGAACTCGACGGGCCGTGGGGCGACAGCCGGGTGGTCTACTGGCAGCACGCCGGCGACCCCATCACCTGGTGGTCGTTCGACCTTCTGCTGAACCGCCCCGACTGGCTGCGTGAGCCGCACGGTCCGGACGTGGATCCCGGTATGCGGTGGCTCCCGTTCGTGACGTTCTGGCAGGTCACCCTCGACATGGTGTTCTCGGCGGACGTTCCCCCCGGCCACGGGCACAACTACGGGGAGGACGCCGTCGACATGTGGGCCGCGATCCTGCAGCCGCCCGGCTGGACGCCGGACGACACCGAGCGAGCGCGCGCCCTACTGGCCGGGCAGTGACGGGTCAGTCGGCGTGAGGGGCTTCGTCGCCGTGGGCGGCGTGGGCTGCTGCGTGTCCGCACTGTCGAGGTCGCGCAGGTTCGGGGGAGCGGACGCGACGCGCGGCTGCTCGCGGCGGCGGCTCTTGACGAACACCGCGCCCCCGGCCACGGCGGCACCGAGCAGGACGACGATCGCGATGCGACGGCCCTTCCGCGACTTCTTCTCCTCGACCGGTGCCACGGCCGAGGTCAGGGGACGAACGACATCCTGGGCGACCTTCTTCACCGGCACGGTCCGGGCGCGTTCGTAGCCCTTCTTGGCCAGCGAGGCCCCCTGACGGCCGAGAAACACACTGAGCCGGCCGGCACCGCGGGCCGTTGCGAGTGCCGCCGAGCGTGCGTAGCGCCGCGCCTGATCGACAGCCTCGGATTCCTTGACGCGGGAAGCCGAATCCTCGACGTGGGCCAGAGCGGTCTCGAATCGTTCGGACACCTGCTCCTGCAGGGTTTCGGCGCGTTCGGTCGGAAGCAGATTCGTGAGGGACTCCGTCGCTCGTGTCATGTCCCCACTTTGTCACAAGAACCGGGAGCACGAACCGATCCGAAGTACTCGAGTCACCGCGGCGGAACCACTCGGAACCCCACAATGGCAACATGGTGGTGTGACTTCACCTCATCAGACCGCAACCGCAACGCTGCACACCAACCGCGGCGACATCAAGATCGCGCTGTTCGGCAACCACGCGCCCAAGACCGTCGAGAACTTCGTCGGCCTGGCCGACGGTTCGAAGGACTACAGCACCGCCAACGCGGGTGGCACCGACTCCGGACCGTTCTACGACGGCGCCGTCTTCCACCGCGTCATCGACGGATTCATGATCCAGGGTGGCGACCCCACGGGCACCGGCGCAGGTGGCCCGGGCTACAAGTTCGGCGACGAGTTCCACCCGGAACTGCAGTTCGACCGCGCGTACATCCTGGCCATGGCGAACGCCGGCCCGGGAACCAACGGTTCGCAGTTCTTCATCACCACCGGCCCCACGCCGCACCTCAACCGTCGCCATACCATCTTCGGTGAGGTCGTCGACGAGGAGTCGAAGAAGGTCGTCGACGCCATCTCGACCACCGCCACCGATCGCGCGGACCGTCCGCTCGAGCCGGTCGTGATCAACAGCGTCACCATCGCGTAGGGAACTGCAGCACATGACCAACCCCGGCTGGGGCGGTGCCGCGAACGAGGGCACTCCGCCCCAGCCGCGGTGCGTCCGCCACCCCGATCGCCCCACTGCGCTGTCGTGCAACCGGTGCGGTCGTCCCGCGTGCCCCGAATGCCTGCGCGAAGCGGCCGTCGGCTACCAGTGTGTCGACTGCGTCGCCGCCGGACGGCGTGATGTCCGCCCGGTCCGTAACGTCGCCGGCGCCGTGACCACACAGCGTCCGACACCGCTGGTGACGTACATCCTGATGGCCGCGAACGTCGGCATCTTCCTGATCACGGCGGCGCAGTCCCGCAGCATCATGCAGAACCATGCCGGGTCGAAGCTCTTCGCGGACTGGGCGCTGTTCCCACCCGCTGTCGTGGACGGGCAGATCGTCCGCGTGCTCGGCAGCGGATTCCTCCACTTCGGCATCATCCACCTGGCCGTCAACATGTTCGCGCTGTGGGTGATCGGCCGCGACACCGAACTGGTCCTCGGGCGTGCCCGCTACGCCTGCGTGTACTTCGCGTCGCTGCTCGGCGGTTCCGCCGCGGTGATGCTGTTCCAACTCGGCGCGGTCACCGCGGGTGCGTCGGGTGCCGTGTTCGGACTGATGGGCGCTCAGGCCGTCATCCTCCTGCGTCTGCGGCGCAGCCCCGCACCGGTGATCTCGGTGATCGCCATCAACGTGATCATCAGCATCACGATCCCCGGCATCTCACTGTGGGGGCATCTCGGCGGCCTGGTCGCCGGAGCCGCGGCCACCGCGGGAATCCTCTACGGGCCCCAACTGCTGGGCGTCGGGAACAACCGGGAGAAGGCCGTCACCGTCGGCTGGGTCTGCCTCGGCGTCGTGATGCTGGTGCCGCTCGCCGTCATCGCGATCCGTACCTTGCAGCTGCGCGCGAGCTTCGGCTACTGACCCCGGCCCACCAGACGGTGCACTGCGAGGGCATCGAACACGTCCTCCGGATTGGTGCCGAGATCCCAGCGGCCGAAGATCAGGAGGCGTTCGGTGCCGTCCTCGGTGCGGACGTCGATCTCGAGCATCGGCACCCGGCGGCCCAGCCGGGGATAGCGCACGAGCCGCGCGCGTTCGATCTCCGAACGGGCATAACCGTGGCGGCCGGTCAGCCTGTTCACCACGATCCCGCCGCCCTCCTTGTCGACGGCGAGGCGCGGGCGTTGCCGGAGCGCGGACGCGGCGGTCAGCAGCAGCCCGAGGGCGGCGACGCACACGAGGACACGCCCCGCCGGCTCGGTCGACACGGAAAGTCCGGCCACCCCCAACGCGACTCCGCCCGCAGCGAGAGCGATCACCGCGCCGAGGGGCGTCGACCACTCCAGCGGTGCCTCGTCAGCAGACATCAGCACTCGACCTGCGGCTATCCACAGGGGTTGTCCACATTGGGGATGAATGACATGGGTGTAATTGTGATGGTCAACGCCAGCGCATCGTCATGATCAGACCGACCACCATGAAGCCGAATCCGATGAGGAAGTTGTAGGCACCCAGGTTGTTCATCCACTCGAGCTGGTCGGCGGCCAGGTAATAGACGAGCAGCCACACCAGGCCGACCAGCATGAACCCGAGCATCACCGAGACGTACAGGGTGCTCGAGGGGCCGGCCTTCACCTTCACCGGGGTGCGGCTCGCAGGGTTGATCGTGTAATCGGTCTTCTTTCGGACCTTCGACTTCGGCATGACGTCCTCGTTCGTGCGGCTCAACAGGAATGTGGGCAGGTAGATTCGGAAATACCTGCGTGTGTACACGCTAACGTAGCCGCGATTCGCGCGGCGAGGACGAGGGGACGGAAACACCGGTGACCAGGTCGATCTTCTGGCGGATCGCGGTGCTGGTGGTGTGTCTCGTGGCCGGTCTGCTGGTGGCCACCACCCGTCAGGTGTCGCACGGCAACGAGATTCGCGCCGGCGATTCCACCCGACTGTCCGACCTCGTGCGCAACGCCCAGTCCGAGACCGACCAGGTCGCCGAGACCCGCGACCGGCTGGCGGCACAGGTCGAATCGCTGCAGCAGGACGCCGCCGCGTCCGACAGCGGTGTCGCGCAGGCGCTCGCCGACAGCAAGGCGCTCGCCACCGATGCCGGACTCACACCGATGACCGGTCCCGGCGTCACCGTCACACTCACCGACGCCCCCCGCGACGCGGACGGCAAATATCCCGTCGACGCGTCGCCGGACGATCTCGTCGTCCACCAGCAGGACGTCCAGAGTGTGCTGAACGCACTGTGGGTGGGCGGTGCCGAGGCGATCAGCATGCAGGACCAGCGGATCGTGAACACGTCGGCACCGCGCTGCATCGGCAACACCCTGCTGCTGCACGGTCGCACCTACAGCCCGCCCTACGTCATGTCGGCGATCGGGGATCCCGCGCGACTGGAGGCGGCGCTCGCCAACGAACCCGGAATCCGGGTGTTCAAGCAGTACGCCTCACGGTTCGGTCTCGGCTACTCGGAGGCGGCGTCCGGTCAACTGTCCGTGCCCGGTTACGCGGGGCACTGAGCCCGAACGGTCCCCGGCCGTGCAGAGCGGGAAGCGGGCAGAATACCCTGCTTCCATGAGGATTCTCGTCGTCGACAACTACGACAGCTTCGTGTTCAACCTGGTCCAGTACCTCGGACAGCTGGGAACACGGGCCGTGGTCTGGCGCAACGACGATCCGAACCTCACCGGGCCCGACGCCGTCGCGGCGGCAGCGGCCGAGTTCGACGGCATTCTGCTGAGCCCCGGCCCCGGCACACCGCAGCGGGCAGGCGCGACGATGGACCTGGTCACGGCGTGTGCCGCGGCCAAGACGCCGCTTCTCGGGGTGTGCCTCGGACACCAGGCGATCGGGGCCGCATTCGGCGCCACCGTCGACCGGGCACCCGAACTTCTGCACGGCAAGACCAGCATCGTCCACCACACCGGCGAGGGCGTTCTCGCGGGTCTTCCCGACCCGTTCACCGCCACGCGCTACCACTCACTGACCGTCCTGGAAGACACCATCCCGGACGAACTCGAGGTCACGGCCCACACCGACAGCGGCATCGTCATGGCGATGCGGCACCGGGAACTGCCGATCCACGGCGTCCAGTTCCACCCGGAGTCCGTGCTCACCGAGGGCGGGCACCGCATGCTCGCCAACTGGCTCGCCGTCTGCGGCGAAGCCCCGAAGGAATCCCTCGTCGCCACCCTCGAGACCGAGGTCGCGCAAGCGTTGGGCGCCTAGCGCCCGTGCGCCTTTTTGGTAGCTACAGCAACCAGAAAGGCGCACGGGTGGCGGAGCCGCCTACCGCGGGATGCCCAGCGCGCCGACACCGACGGAGACGACCCCGTTCTTGGTGATCTCCGATCCCGGCGGCTGTTCCTGGCTGATGATCTTGCCGACCATCTCCGGGTCCAGGGTGGACGTCTGCGTCTGATTCAGCGAGCTCGACGACCCGCTCCAGCCGGCGCTGCGCAGCTCGGCGAGCGCCTGCGACACCGTCTTGCCCGTCAGGTCCGGCATCTCGATGTTGTTGCCGTTCGACACCCGGATCTGGATGGTGTCACCCTTGGCTGCGGTGGAGCCGCCGACGGGGTCGGTGGAGACGACCTGGCCCTTCGGCACACCGGAATCGATGTTCTGGATCTGCACCTTGAAACCGGCGCCCTCGATGTTCGCCTGCGCGACCTCGACCTTCTGGCCGGTCACGTCGGGGATGCGGATCTGCTCCGGCCCGGTGCCCAGCGTGACGGCGACCTCGGAGTCGAGGGAGATGCTCGCGCCGGAGGACGGGTTCTGTTCGATCACCTTGTCGACGTCGGACACGTCGGACGGTGCACGGGCGACAGCGGTGTCGAGTCGCAGTCCCACCGCGTTCAGCTCCTGCTGCGCTTCCTGCTGGGTGAGACCGGCGAGCCGCGGGACCTTCACCTGTTCGGGGCCCGACGACACCTCGAGGGTGATCGTGCTGCCCTCGTCCACCTGCACGCCGCCGACGGGGCGGGTGGTGATGACGTTGCCGGTCGCCACGACGGCGTCCGGTTTCTGTTGCCGGGCGACGCGGAAACCGAGGTTCTGCAGTGTCGTCTCGGCGTCGTCCGCGGCCTGGTTCGTGACGTCCGGCATGGTCACCTGATCGGCCTTCGAACCCGGGCCGACGGACCACAGGAACGCGCCGACGATGCCGACGACGATGAGGGCGCCCAGCGCCATCAGCGCCACCCGCATCGGGTTCTTCTTCTTGTCGGGCTCGCCGCCGTCCGTCTTCGACGCGGTGGCCGGGGCCGGTGACTGCTGGCGCCGGTAGTTTCCCGCGCCGGTGTCGACGGCCCCGAGGATCGTGGTGCGGTCCTCGTCGCTCATGACCATCGGCGCGCTGGGGCGCTGCCCGCCGAGCACCCGGACCAGGTCGCTGCGCATGTCCGCGGCGGTCTGGTAGCGGTTGGCGGGGTTCTTGCTCATCGCCTTGAGGATCACCGAGTCGAGCTCACGCGGAATGTCCGGGTTGACCGCGGACGGTGTCTGCGGGTCCTCCCGCACGTGCTGGTACGCGACCGCGACCGGGGAGTCACCCTTGAACGGGGGTTCGCCGGTGAGGATCTCGAACAGCACGCAACCGAGGGAGTACACGTCGGAGCGGGCGTCGACCTGCTCGCCACGGGCCTGCTCGGGCGACAGATACTGGGCGGTGCCGATGACGGCGGCCGTCTGCGTCATGGGGCTGGACGCGTCGGAGATCGCTCGCGCGATGCCGAAGTCCATCACCTTCACCGCACCCGCACGGTTGATCATCACGTTGGCGGGCTTCACGTCGCGGTGCACGATGCCGTTGCGGTGGCTGAAGTCGAGCGCCGCGCACACGTCCGAGATGACTTCCATCGCGCGGCGCGGTGCCATCGGGCCCTCGCTGCGCACGATGTCTCGCAACGTGTCGCCGTCGACGTACTCCATCACGATGTATGGCAGCGGTCCCGCTTCGGTTTCCGCCTCGCCGGTGTCGTAGACGGCCACGATCGCCGGATGGTTCAGCGCCGCCGCGTTCTGCGCCTCGCGACGGAATCGCAGGTAGAACGTGGGGTCGCGGGCCAGGTCGGCGCGCAGGACCTTGATCGCGACGTCACGGCTGAGTCGGACGTCGCGGGCGAGGTGGACCTCGGACATGCCACCGAAGCCGAGAATCTCACCCAGCTCGTAGCGTGAGGAGAGGTTGCGCGGTGTCGTCATGGCAGTCCTTGTGGGGTCGGAGTAGTTGACTCCTCCGACGTGGTCGTCGTGGTCGTCGTCGTGGGGGCGGTGGTGGTCGTGGTGGTGGTGGTAGTCGTCGTCGGCTCTGTCGTCGTCGTGGTCGGCGGCGGGGTGGTGGTCGTCGTGTACGGCTGGGTGGTGGTCGTCGTGTACGGCGGCTCGGTGGTGGTCGTCTGTTCCTCGGTCGTGGTGGTGGTCGTCGGCCGCGGTGTCGTCGTGATCGTCCGCAGCGACGACGTAATCGCCGGCGACGTCGGTTCCTTCGTGCCACCACCGTCGAACAGGACGAGCGCGAGCCCGATGATCGCCGCCAGCAGGAGCAGACCACCCGCACCCCAGGCCACGGCCTTCTGGCCGCTGGTCAGCCCGCCCTTCTTGCCGTCACCGTTCGAGTCGTCCGGCGGCACCTGCCCGGTGACCGGTCCCGCGTACGCGGTCTGCGAGGGCGGCATCATCTGGGTTGCACCGGTCATCGGCGGCGGCAGAACCCGCGCCGCCCCGGTACCCGACACGCCGGGCGGCGGGGGACGCCTGCCCGCCCGGACCGCCGCGACCGCGTCGGCGAACTCTCCGCCACTGGCGTAGCGAGTGCTCGGATCCTTCGCGATCGTGATGTCGATGAGTTCGCGGATGTTCGGCGGCAGGTCGCTCGGCAACGGTGCCGGCGCCTCTTGGACGTGCTTCATCGCGACGGTGATCGCGCCGTCGCCGACGAACGGGCGACGTCCGGACAGCGCCTCGTAGCCGACGATGCCGAGGGAGTACACGTCGCTCGCCGCGGTCGCGTCCTGGCCGAGCGCCTGCTCGGGGGCGATGTACTGCGCGGTGCCCATCACCATGCCGGTCCGCGTGATCGGCGAGTTCTCCACGGCCTTCGCGATGCCGAAGTCGGTGATCTTCACCTGGCCGGTGGGGGTGATCAGGATATTGCCGGGCTTCACGTCGCGGTGCACGACTCCGGCGTCGTGCGCCACCTGCAGCGCCCGGCCGGTCTGCTCGAGCATGTCCAGGGCGTGCGGCACCGCGAGGCGGCCCACCCGCGAGAGGACGGCGTTGAGCGGCTCACCGTTGACGAGTTCCATCACCAGGTAGGCGGTGGAATCGCCGGTGGCGTCGCGGACCTCGCCGTAGTCGTAGATTCCGGCGATGCCGGAATGGTTCAGCTGCGCGGTGGTACGCGCCTCGAAACGGAACCGTTCGACGAACTCCGGGTCGGACGAGAACTCGGACTTCAGCACCTTCACCGCGACACGACGGTTGAGCCTGTTGTCCGTCGCTTCCCAGACCTGTCCCATTCCGCCCGTGGCGATGAGCCGGATCAGGCGGTATCGATTGGCGATCAGCGCGCCGTTGTTCAGTGCCACAATCAGCCCCCTTGTAGTCCGGCTGCGATGACGGCACGGCCGATAGGTGCAGCCACCGAGCCGCCGGTTGCGGCCAGTGCACGATCTCCGCCGTCCTCGACGATGACCGCAATGGCCACGGTCGGGTTCTGGGCGGGTGCGAATCCGATGTACCAGGCGTGGGGCGGGGTGTTCCGAGGGTCGGTCCCGTGCTCGGCGGTGCCCGTCTTGGACGCGATCTGGACGCCCGGGATCTTGCCTTCGCCGCTGGTGTTGTTCTCGGAACCGATCATCAGGTCGGTCAGGGTGGCCGCCACCTGGGACGACATCGCCTGGCCTTCGGACACCGGGTTGGTGGTCGCGAGGTTGGACAGGTCCGGCCCCTGCAGTTCGGACACCAGTTGCGGTTGCATCCGCACCCCACCGTTGGCGACGGTAGCCGCGATCATCGCGTTCTGCAGCGGAGTGAGCGCGACGTCACGCTGGCCGATGCTGCTCTGACCGAGTGCGGCGTCGTCGGGGATCGACCCGATCGTGCTGTCCGCGACGGGGAACGGGACGCCGGGCATCTGCCCACCGATGCCGAGCCCGCTTGACTGGTCGCTGACGGCGTCGGCACCGGTCTTCACACCGAGTTCGACGAACGCCGTGTTGCAGGACCGCGCGAACGCCTCACGCAGCGACGCGGTGGGGGCGCCGCCACACGTGGAGCCGTTGTAGTTCTCGAGCGTCGTCGACGTGCCGGGAAGGGTGATCTGCGGGGCCGCGGTCAGCTGGGTGTCGGGGGTGGTTCCGGCGGCGAGCGCCGCCGCGGTCACCACCACCTTGAACGTGGAGCCCGGCGGGTACGTCTGCGACACCGCACGGTTGATCAGCGGCTTCTCCGGGTCGGCGTTGAGGGCCTCCCACGCCTGGGTGGTCTCGGTGCCGTCGTGGCTGGCGAGCGAGTTGGGGTCGTAGCTCGGGGTGCTGACCATCGTGAGGATGCGTCCGGTGCTCGGTTCGATCGCGACGACCGAACCGGTGTAGCCCTTCGCCGTCAGCTCGTCGTACGCCACCTGCTGCATGACCGGGTTGATCGTGGTCACCACGTTGCCGCCGCGCGGGTCGCGCCCGGACACCAGGTCGAAGAAGCGACGCCCGAACAGCCGGTTGTCGGAGCCGTTGAGGACCGGGTCCTCGGCCCGCTCGAGACCGGTGCTGCCGTACTGCATCGAGTAGAAACCGGTGACCGGTGCGTTGGCCAGCGGGCTGGACGGTGCCGCCGGGTTCGGCGGGTAGGTGCGCAGATACTTGTAGCGGTCGTCGGTCGGGACGGACGCCGCGAGCACCTGGCCGGCCGCCGAGATCTGGCCGCGCTGACGCGAGTACTCGTCGAGCAGCACGCGCGAGTTCCGCGGATCGGCCCGCAGGTTGTCCGCCTTGATGACCTGAACGTAGGTGGCGTTGGCGAGGAGGGCGACCACCATCACCATGACGGCGATCGCGACGCGACGCAGAGGTGTGTTCATGAGCGCGGCACCATCTCGGTCGGGGCGTCGGCGATGGGTGCGGGGCCCTTCTTCTTCGGGACGGCCGGCTCACGGGCGGCGTCGGAGATCTTGATCAGGATCGCGAGCAGGAGATAGTTGGCGAGCAGCGACGACCCACCGTAGGACATGAACGGCGTGGTCAGACCGGTGAGGGGGATCAGCTTGGTGACGCCGCCGACCACCACGAACACCTGCACCGCGATCGTGAACGACAGCCCGGCCGCGAGAAGCTTGCCGAAACTGTCGCGGACGGCCAGCGCGGTGCGCAGACCGCGGATGACGAGGATGAGGAACAGCATCAGGACGGCGGCGAGCCCGATCAGACCGAGCTCCTCACCGATCGTGGCGACGATGAAGTCGGTCTTCGCGAACGGCACCTGGGCGGGTCGTCCGCTGCCGAGTCCCGTTCCGGCCACACCACCGGTCGCGAGCCCGAACAGCGACTGCGAGATCTGGTAGCCGGTGTTGTTGTAGTCGGCCAGCGGGTCGAGCCAGGTGCTGACCCGGACCCGGACGTGGCCGAACAGCTGGTAGGCGAAGAAGAAGCCGATTCCGAGCAGTCCGACGCCGATCAACAGCCACCCGACGCGCTCGGTGGCGATGTAGAGCATCACCAGCACGGTGCTGAACAGCAGCAGCGACGTGCCGAGGTCCTTCTCCAGCACGAGCACACCCACCGACACCATCCACGCGACGAGGATGGGGCCGAGGTCGCGGGCGCGGGGGAGGTCGATGCCGAACACGTGCTTGCCTGCGGTGGTGAACAGGTCGCGCTTCGCGACCAGCACCGACGCGAAGAAGATGATCAGAAGGATCTTCGCGAACTCGCCGGGCTGAATGCTGAAGCCGGGGAGGCGGATCCAGATCTTCGCGCCGTTCACCTCGGAGAAGCTGGACGGCAGGATCGCCGGGATGGCGAGGAACACCAGTCCGGCCAGGCCCAGCGTGTAGCTGTAGCGGGCCAGGAGGCGGTAGTCCTTGAGCAGCACCAGCACGGCCACGAAACCGGCGATGGCCAGCGTCGTCCACAGCACCTGCTGGTTGGCATCCGGCGAGGGGACGGGCAGCCCGAAGTAGGCGGCGGACTGTGCGTCGGCGAGGTCGAGTCGGTGGATCAGCACCAGCCCGAGGCCGTTGAGCAGCGCGACGATCGGCAGGATCAGCGGGTCGGCGTACGGCGCGAACCGGCGCACCGCGAGGTGCGCGATCAGAAACAGCGCCGAGTAGGCGGCGGCGTACTTGGCGAGGTCCCAGGTGATGCTCTGTTCCTGGCTGGCCTCGACCAGCACCAGCGAGATCGTCGTGATCAGGATCGCGAAACCGATCAGGATCAGCTCGGTGCCCCGGCGCGTCGACTGGACGGGGGCTGGCGCGAACCCGCCGGGGGGACTGGGAAACTGCGCCCCCGGTGATGCACTTGCGACCGACATCAGCTAGCCGTCCTGCAGTTCTGACCGGGAACCTGGGTCACGGTCGGCGCCGGGGTGGCGGTCGGAGTCTGGGGTGTGCTCGGCGCCGGTGCGGGCGGCACCTCGGCCGGGGGAACAGGCGCGGGCGGCGGCGTGGTCTCCGGGACGGGAGCCGGAGTCGGTGCCGGAGTGGTCGTCGTGGTGGTGGTGGACGACGCCGACTCGCAGACCGGAAGCAGATCGTTCTGAGCGAGCCGCGTCATCTGGTTGCGGACGTCGTCGAGCTTGCCCGAGGGCAGCCCGGCACGCACCTGCTCGCGGGCGGACGGCTGGAGGTCGTCGACCTCGAGGATGGTGCACCCGTTCGGTGATTCGGTCGGCGACATCAACGTCAGGTCGCCGGCATCGCTGACACAGCCGACGAGATTCGCTTCCTGCAGCGAGTAACCCAGCACCGAGCCGGGAACTCCGCGCAGCACGGTGACGCGTTCGCCGTCGGCGCCGACGTAGTAGTTGTTGCGGACCAGAGCCCGCCCCACGAAGGCAGCGACGGCGACCACGACGATCAGACCGAGCGCGAGCGCAGCCCACCACATGCGGTGACGCTTCTTCTTCGTCGGCGGTTCCTCGACCTGCGGGACCACCCGCTTCGGGGTGGCCCGCGGCGGCCGCATCGCGGCGGCGCGGCCCGCGGCCGTGTTGGGCGGCGGTGTGTCCTCTTCGTCGTCGGCGGAGGCGGCACCGGCGACGATGGGGTGGCTCTGCCCGTAATCGAGGTCGATGACGTCGGCGACGACGACCGTCACGTTGTCCGGGCCGCCGCTGCGCAGGGCGAGTTCGATGAGCCGGTCGGCGCACTCGTCCTGCGAGCCCTCACGCATCGTGTTCTCGATGGTCTCGTCGCTGACCACGTCCGACAGTCCGTCGGAGCACAGCAGGTAACGGTCGCCTGCGCGCGCCTCGCGGACCGTCAGCGTCGGCTCGATCTCGTTGCCGGTGAGGGCGCGCATGATGAGCGACCGCTGCGGGTGGGTATGCGCCTGCTCGGCGGTGATCCGTCCCTCGTCGACGAGGGACTGCACGAACGTGTCGTCCCGGGTGATCTGCGCGAGGGAGTCGTCGCGGAGCAGGTAGGCGCGGGAGTCGCCGATGTGGACCAGCCCGAGCTTGTTGCCGGAGAACAGGATTGCGGTGAGCGTGGTGCCCATGCCGTCGAGTTCGGGATCCTCCTCGACGTGGTCGGCGATGGAGTCGTTGCCCTCCCGGGTGGCGGCCTCGAGCTTGCCGAGAAGGTCTTCGCCGGGCTCGTCGTCGTCGAGATGCGCGAGGGCCGCGATCATCAACTGCGACGCGACCTCACCGGCCGCGTGACCGCCCATGCCGTCCGCGAGCGCCAGCAGGCGGGCACCGGCGTAGACGGAATCTTCGTTGTTGGAACGGACGAGGCCACGGTCACTGCGGGCGGCATAGCGGAGTACGAGGGTCACGGGCGCAACTCGATTACCGTTTTGCCGACCCGTACGGGGGTACCGAGCGGCACGCGGACAGATGTGGTGACCTTGGCGCGATCCAGGTACGTGCCGTTGGTCGAGCCGAGGTCTTCGACGTACCAGTCGGCGCCTCGCGGGGAGAGCCGAGCGTGGCGGGTGGAGGCGTAGTCGTCGGTGAGGACGAGGGTGGAGTCGTCGGCCCGGCCGATGAGGACGGGCTGGGTGCCGAGAGTGATGCGCGTGCCGGCGAGGCCGCCCTGCGTCACCACCAGATACTTGGCCGTCTTGGTCTTACCCAGCGACGGCAGCACGTTGCCGCTGCGCGAATATCGGGGCGGCACACGGACGCCGGATCCCGCGTAGATGTCGCCGCGCAACGCCCGCAGAACGGTCCACACGAAAAGCCACAGCAGAAGCAGGAAACCTGCTCGTGTGAGTTGCAGAATCAAACCTTGCACGGCAGTCCACCTCCTTCTGTGGCGGGAACGTTCGAGGTTCCAGCGTCTTTTTCTCGCAGCATCATATGGGCAACCCGCACCCTGGGATCAGGATACGGACAGCCCACAACGATACGGAGTCCCCACCGTGTTACGTCCGACACGGGCTCCGACGCGATGTCGGTCGAGTATCGAAGCCGTCTCGGTTGGGTCTCGGTGAGGCAGTTCGGGGTCGGGTATCGGCGGAACCTACTCGGAGTCCTAACTCGGTGGTGCCTCAGAGGATTCGGACCAGAATCTCCGAATGACCCGCCCGGATGATGTCTCCGTCGGCCAGCTGCCAATCCTGCACGGGGGCACCGTTGACGGTGGTGCCGTTGGTGGAGCCGAGGTCGGACAGCATCGCGACCTGGCCGTCCCAGCGAATGTCGATGTGGCGGCGCGACACACCGGTGTCGGGCAGGCGGAACTGTGCCTCCTGGCCGCGGCCGATGATGTTGTTGCCCTCACGGAGCTGGAAGTGGCGTCCACTGCCGTCCTCGAGCTGCAGCGTCGCCGTGAACGTGTGGCCGTCGGGCGCGTAGGCCTGCTGCCCGTAGCCGCCCTGGTCGTAGTCGGCGTAGCCCTGCTGGTCGTACGCCTGCTGGTCGTAACCGCCCTGCTGGTAGCCGCCGCGGTCGTAACCCTGGTCGTAGCCCTGCGGCTGCTGGTACCCGGCCTCCGCGTAGGAACCGTCCGGGTAGCGGGCGGGAGCCGCCTGCTGGTCGTACGCCTGCGGGTCGTAACCCTGCTGGTAGCCGCCCTGCTGGTAGTCGTAGCCGGCGTCCGCGGGCTGCTCGTAGCCGGGAGCCTGCGCACCCTGGTCGTATGCCTGGCCGTACGCGGCATCCTGGGGGTACCCGCCGCGCTGGTCGTCGGGGTACTGCTGCTGGTCGTAGCCGCCCTGCTGGTAGCCGCCGCGGTCGTAACCGTTCTGGTAGCCCTGCGGGTACCGCTGGTCCTGACCCGCATGGGCATGACCGTTGCGCGCGTACTGCGGGTCGGGATTGCGGTTGCCCGCTGGTTCGCGGCTGGGGTCGTAGCCTGAGTTCTGCGTCATGGGGCCAGCTCCTGGATTCGACGTGACGGGTACAAACGGTGCCTGTGGTCGCGGTGCGGGACCGCCTGGCGGTTCGGGTCGCCCCGGCGTGGCCGCCCCTGGGCGGCCGGCATCCGGATCCACCGAACCCCGGGTGCGGAACTGCCCGGTGTGCAGTGAAGGCGACGGTTCGAACGCGACATGAATGGGACCATACGTCTGCCAGCCCTGGTCGCGAATGAAGTCTTCGAGGTGTCGGGCGAAGGCCTTGACCGTCAAGTCTCTGTCGGCGGCAAGTTCTTCGTGGTCCGAGTTGTTGATGGCGATGACATAGCTGTTCGGCGCGAGCAGGTGCCCACCGTCCAACTGCTGGATTCGGTCGGAGGCTTCCTGCTGAAGAGCGGCCTCCACCTCCTGTGGCACCACGCCGCCGCCGAAGACCCGGGCGAACGCGTCACCAACGGCTCCCTGGAGCTTCCGCTCGAAACGTTGAACTATCCCCATCGGAACCTCCTCACGGTGCCTGGCTGTCGGGCCTACTGTCCTCGGTGCGGTGGCTGTGACGAGACATGTCCGTGTCGCGCCACTGCCGTGCGCGTATCCCACGGTACTGTCATTGCCTCGGGCCACGACACGGGTCTACGCCATTGCATGATATCGGTCTTTGCCTGGACGGGTGTTTTTGTGGCCTTTTCGGGTCCTGACCTGTACGAATCGTGATTTCTGGCGACCTCGTGTTAATGTTTCCGGGTCGCTCGGGCGAGTGGCGGAATGGCAGACGCGCTGGCTTCAGGTGCCAGTGTCCTTCGGGACGTGGGGGTTCAAGTCCCCCTTCGCCCACCACAAGCGGTTCTTCGGAATCGCGACATCGAGGCCACGAACTCATGAGTTCGTGGCCTTCGTGTTTTCCCCACAAAGGTGCGTGGGGTGGTGTATCCCCACCCCAGGGTGGCTACCGGGCGCCCCGTCGCAGCCCGACGATGGAGTAGAAGCCTCGTCGCGAACCACCGGCCCTTCGGACCCGCACCCGTCCTCCCGGCGGTCCGTGACGAATGACTCGAGTGTGAACCTGCCGTCCGGCTTCTTCCGCTGGGTTTCTGCGAACGTCGAGAGTGGGTTGTGTATGAGCATCAGCCAGGTCCGGGCCACCAGCTCGGCGAATGTCGGTGAGTACGTCGGTTCCGTCGCGACAACGGTGGGCGCCCAGTCGGTCGACTGGTGGTGCACCCCCGCTTTCGACGCGGTCGTGACCCTTTCCTGCGAGATCCCCTACTACCGTGGCCGGAAGGCCGTACTGGCCTGGAACCGCCACTTCGGGTGGTCGCTCGGGGTCCACGGACTCTCCCAGGGGAACGTGCTGGTCGTCGAGGGACTCGGGTTGGGACCGGCACCGGATCCCGCGCACTGCTCGGATCGGGTCGCCGAGTTGCTCACCGAACTCGCCGACTGGGCGCCCCGTCCGGCGTCCGGACAGCCCGCCCCGCGAATCGTGCACGGCCCTGGCGCTCCCCACGCCTGAGCTATAAATCTGGAACCCGTGCGTCGCGGGCGCCGACCGGCTTGGATATCGAGTATGGACGGCAGGAGAGCCCCTGATCCGCTGCGCCTCGCGGCCGGCGTCGCCGCGACCGCCGGCGGTGCGTTGCAGCGTGTGATCGGATTCGGCGTCGACACGGCGCGACTCCTGCCGGGAGTCGACCCGCTGCTGGTCACCCTCGAGGAACGCGGCACCCAGACGCTCCGCAGTGCCGACGAACTCGCGGATCGGGTGCTGCACGCAGTGCTGCGAAGAGTCGTGCAAGTCGCTCTTCAGGAGGTGGACCTCACCACGATCGTGCGTGATCACGTCGACCTGGACGTGGTCGCCGAAGGCATCGACATCCAGCGCATCATCGACCGCGTCGACGTGGATGCCATCGCCGCCCGGGTGGACATCCCGCAGATTCTCGATCGCGTCGACATCGACGCCGTCGCCGCGCGGATAAACGTGGATGCGATCGTCGACCGCGTAGACGTGGACTCCGTCATCGGGCGGGTCGATCTGGTGGTGCTCGCCGATACCGTGATCGAGGGCGTGGACCTGCCGCGCATCATCCGCGAGTCGACGGACTCGATGTCCAACGAGGCGGTCCGCGGGGTGCGGACCCAGGGCATGCAGGCCGACGACGCCGTCGCCGGGTTCGTGGGCAAGCTGTTCGGGCGCGGGCACGAACCGGACGATGCATGAGCACCCCGGCGCATCGCGCGGCCGGGATCGTCACCCGCGGTCTGGCAGCCGGCATCGACCTGGCAGTCGTGCTGGCCGTGATGGGCGGCATCTATGTCGGAGTGTTGTTCCTCCGGTTGCTGTTCTCGCCGCAGGAATTCTCGTTCCCCGATGC
Source organism: Rhodococcus mengyinensis (assembly GCF_048381435.1). Classification (NCBI taxonomy): domain Bacteria; kingdom Bacillati; phylum Actinomycetota; class Actinomycetes; order Mycobacteriales; family Nocardiaceae; genus Rhodococcus; species Rhodococcus mengyinensis. Next base: position 123,748 of record NZ_JBLWIT010000116.1, read on the forward strand.
CAATGCCGTGCTCTCCGTGACCTTGTTCATCGGCGTGTCGGTGCTGTACCTGACGGCGTGCTGGGCCGTGAGCGGCCGCACCGTCGGTGCCGTGACGATGGGGCTGCGGGTGGTCAGCCGCAACGGTGAACTGATCGGCTGGCTGCGGGCCCTTCTCCGGGCGGTGCTGTGCGTGATGTTCGGGTTCGGATTGTTCTGGGCGGCAGTCGACGGCCGGCGCCGGTCCCTGCAGGACATCCTGCTGCGGACCGCAGTCGTCTACGACTGGGATCCGGATCTGCACGCCGTCGAGCCGGGCACCTGACGTCTGCCTAGCATGGGGTCATGTACGCGGAGCGGCGGTCGGTGTTCCCCGGCGCTGTGGTGTGGCAGAAGACCGCAGCCGGCGGTGAGGCGGCCATCCTGCCCGACGGCTGCATGGACCTCATCTGGATGAACGGTGGCGTCGTCGTGGCCGGCCCCGACTCCCGGCCGTATCTGAACCGCAGCCGCGAGGGCGACCGCTACGTCGGATTACGTTGTTCCCCAGGCACTCTCCCGGATCTTCTGGCGACGCCGGCGGAGGAGCTGGCCAACCTTCGGGTGCCGCTCGCCGAGGTGCTGACGGACCGCGCCACCACGGAATTCCTCGGCAGGATCGCCGACGCCGCCGACCCCGGCCGGGCGCTCGAGGAGTTCGCGAGGTCTCGCCGGCTCCTCGGGCCGCCGCCGGATGGCAGGATCCCCGCGATCGTGCGGCTTCTGGAGCAGCAGACATCCGTTAGCGAGGTGGCGGACCGGATCGGTGTCGGCGAGCGCCAACTGCACCGCCTGTGCCGACGGCAGTTCGGTTACGGGCCGAAGATGCTGGCCCGGATCCTTCGATTGCAGTCGGCGCTGGGGTTGGCGGGTTCGTCCATCCCCGCAGCTCAGGCGGCCGGCATGGCGGGTTTCGCCGATCAGGCCCACCTAATCCGTGAGGCACACGAGTTGACCGGCCGCACGTTCGGTCAGCTGGTCACGGTGTGAGCGTGGCAAAGAGGTCGACGGGGTTGCCGTCGGGATCGTCGACGGTGGCGTAACGCTGCCCCCACGGTGCGTCCCACGGCTTCTTCCGACCGTTGTAGCCGCATCCCGTGAACTCGTCGAACAGCGTGTCGACGTCTGCGGCGGTGCCGCAGTCGAAAGCGAGGGCGAGGCGATGCCCGCCGGTGGGTTCGGTCCAGTCGGCTGTGAACGAGCGGATGGTCTCGACCGTGTCCCACAGCACGCGGATCCCACCGGGAAACTCGAATTCGACGTGCGGTGCCTGATCGGCGTCGGCGGGAATGTCGAGTCCGAGCCGCCGGTAGAACGCGAGCGACGTGGGCAGGTCGTGGACGACCAGTTCGATGGCACTGAATGTTGCGGTCATACCGAGAACGCTAACGACCTCAGACTGACCCGCATTGAAGGTTTCGGACATCGAGCACCGGAGTCCGATTTCTTCAATCACCTGTGCCGTGGAGCGGGGATGCTGGGAGTCATGACCACCGAATCAACTCATGTGAGTGTGTTCATCGCTCGGACCGCCGCCGACGTGTACGCCTACGCGAGCGACCCCGCCAACCTCCCCGCCTGGGCGGCCGGCCTGAGCACCAACATCACCCGGGACGGCGACCGTTGGCTCGCGGACTCCCCGATGGGACAGGTCGCCGTGACCTTCGCACCCGCCAACGACTACGGCGTCCTCGACCACGACGTCACCCTCCCCAGCGGCGACACCGTCTACAACCCCGTGCGCGTCATCCCCGATGGCGACCACAGCGAAGTCGTCTTCACCATCCGGCGACGCGACGGCGTCACCGCCGAAGAATTCGCGCAGGACGCAGCAGCCGTCACCGCCGACCTGCAGAGGTTGAAGGGGTTGCTGGAGGCGTGAGGGGGCGCGGGCCTTCGCGTTTGCACACCGATTGGTCAAACGCGCTGCAATTGCGTGTGAAGCTGACTAAACCGTGGGCGGATGTGGGTAAGTGCCTCGCTCAGACCCGTTCCGGACGACCTTCGGCCACGGCCGACGCCGCCGCGGACACCCGCTCGTACGCGGCCCGGGTGTCCGATGCCAGCCGGCTGTGATCGATGACGATTCCCATGCCCAGATGTTCGTCGTAGGGGATGGTCTCGACGCCCCACACCTGTCCGCCCAAGTACTCGCGGAGAAGGTCGACGTCCACCTGCCAGCCGGTGGCGTCCTGATTCGACACGGTGACGACGGTGCGGGCGAGCCCGGGTTCGCCGAGCGTGTCACCGATCGACTGCAACGCGGAGCGCAGGCGGTTGAACGCGTCCGCCCGGCACGGCACGACGAGAACGATCGGTGACGGGGTGGCCAGCAGCGGCGCGAGGTATGCGGCGCGCAACCGGTGACCCAGGTCGTGGACGGCACTCACTCCGCGAGCGCGCAGTAACCCTGTGAGAGTGTGGAATTCGCCGTCCGACGCGGTCTGGTCCCCCAGGCGGTTCAGGATGCGGGTCCCGGCACTCGTGCGGGAGCAGTACCCGTCGAACACGTCGTCCGCGACGGGGCCGGCGGCCACCAGTTGCTCGAGGCCGCTCACGGAGAGCGCAGCGTCGGCGCCACGTTCGGCGACGTCGCCGCCCGCGGGTGTCGCGTCGACGGCCACGACCGCGCCGCCGCGAGCTGCCGCGGTGTTGGCGAGCCCCAGCGTCGTCGTGGTTGCGCCGGCTCCTCCGCAGGCCCCGAGGACGAGGGTCGACACCGGAAGTGGGTGCAGCAGTTGGTCGGTCACTTCGCGTCTCCAATGGATGTGATGTACGTGCGACCGTCGCGGCCGGCGGTGGTCACGACCTGCTCGTACTTCTTCGTCGACCCGTCCGGACGTAGTTCCGACAGCGTCACCGCGTAGCGGCCGGGTTCGGTTTCGGTGATGGCGAGGCAGTGATCGGTGCCCTCGGGCACCGAGTCGATGCCGCCCTGGATGGACTCGGCGGACCCCAGCGGCGCGTCGGGGGCGACCACCTCGCGGGCCTTCGTGCCACTGCGTGCGACGTAGTACGCGTGGTCGAAGGCCAGGATCGCGGCGACGCCGTCGGACGTCCCGCCGGGACCGTTACCGACAACCGTCGCGCCATCGCGGGATTCGACGCACCAGCCGGAATCGGTAGCGGCGACGGGAGTTCCGCTCGCATCACCGGACGTCGAGGCGAACACGGCGACCACACCGGCGGCGACGGCGATCACCGCGGTGGCGGCGCCGGCGACCACGAGCCTCTGATTACCGCGAGCAGGTGGTGCGGGATCGGGCTCGTCGCCCGCGGTCAGCCACGTCGGAGCCGGGGGTTGCTGCTCGGGTTCCGCGGCGGGAGCCGTCGACCCCGGTGCCGGGGCCGACGCGAACGGCGGGAACCAGTGCGAGAAGCGGTCGAGGGGTGCCCTGTTCGGCGGTTCTGTCACAGTTGAATCCTCCACACCTCATTCCCTCGCGCGGAGCCGACCCCGGGCGGGCTCCGCGCGAGGGAATCGGATCACACGTGCAGCGTCGTCTGGCTGCGCACGTTCACGCCGCCGATCGTGGTGGTGGCCGGCCCGCTGTCGGTCGACTGCAGCTGCGGCAGTTGCGGTGCGGGCAGGGACGCGATCGTCCGAACCAGCTCCCCGAATGCCGGGTTCTGGTGGGCCGCATCCGTGATCGCGGCGGCGACGCGGGTGACGTCGACGGGCGCAGACCAATTGGTGGGGTGCTCGGCGCGGGAATCGGCCGAGAATGCGGAGACGGTGGCTGCCGTCGGCGAGGACGGGTCGACGGCGATGCCCGCGGTGCCGGTGGCGTCGCCGACGCGCCAGCCGATGGTGCCGACGTATCCCTCGGGGTTGCCGTACTGGCGTCCGTTGACGGCCACGGGCACGGCGCCGACCAGTGTGTCGACGGCCGCGTTCACCTCGACGACCGGCTTCGGCACCGGAACTACGGGGGCGACGGGTGCCTGATGTGCCTTCGGCATGTCGTCGGGGTCGATCCACACGGTCGCCGGCTGGGCGGCCGGTGCCTCGTCCACGACACCCTCGGCGGCGGGCGCTGCCAGGTCGGGAGCAGCAGGCACGTCCGTCTCGGCACCCGGCACCGCCAGCGGAGCCTGCGGGGGAGCGGGCGTCGTCGCGGCCGGAGCCGCCGGGTCGGTGACGCCCGGCTGGGACGTGGTGGGCGGCGTCGTCGGGACCGTCACGCCGGGCTGCGACGTGGTGGGCGCGGCCGAGGGGTCGGTGACGCCCGGCTGCGACGTGGACGGCGGGGTGGTCGGAGCGGCGTGCGCCGTCGCGGCGCCGAGCAGTGCTGCGGCGGACACCGAAACAGCGGCTGCCAGAGCGTGCATGCGGATTCTCAAGTCTTTGACTCCTGAAGTCGAACGGACATGGTGATCGAACGGACTGGTGCTGACGAAGCAAACGCAAGAGTGGTGCAGTTCAGAGGCACCGAAAGAGGGAAGCGAGCACAGCAGAATGCGTCCACCGACCAGGTGGATGTGTTGTTTCCCCGATGAGATACGTCCGTGCTGCCGGCACACTGCCGCAGCCGTCGTCCACCGCCCCCATGACCGCCCCCGGTTCTTTCTTGTCCCCCTACCGCGGCAAAGTACCAGACGGGCAACCGTTCCCGCGCCCCAACATTCCGGTCAGGCCAGGCCCGCGGCCAGTTTCACCGACAGATCGCGCAGCGGACGAAGACGGCCGGTCATCGCGACGGAGGACATGGCGCGCGATCCACGCACCAGCCGCCGCGTCGCTGGCCGCCGTGCGCGGTCGTACCGGCGCAGTGCGGTGTGAATGTCGGTGTCGGCGGTGAGGAATCGGCCGAGCGCGACGGCGTCGACGAGGGCCTCGCAGGCGCCCCGGCCGAGGTTCGGCGCCATCGCGTGGGCCGCGTCGCCGAGCAGGGCCGCGTTGCCCGACACGTACGACGGCAGCGCGGGCGACTCGTACAGGTCGTGGTGGAGCATCGCGTCGGGGGTGGCGGCATCCAGTACTGCCCGGACATCGGCGTGCCAGTTCCCGAACCGTGACCGGAGGTAGTGGAGGCCGCCGGGGTGGCCAGCGTCGGTGCGGACGCACGCGAACCAGTTGACGAGATCGCCGTCGCGCGGGGTGATGCCGAAAAGTGCGTCCGTGTCCCAGGTTTCGCTGACGGTGTCGCGATGTCCGGGCACCCACCCGCGCCAGGCGGTCGCGCCTACGTACCGTGGCTCGAACTTCTCGCCGAACAGTTGTCGGCGGGTCGGGCTGCGCAGACCGTCCGCACCGATCACGACGTCGTGGTCCGTCAGCGCATCGAGGGCGGGTGCCGGTGTGCCGAACGAGATCATGCCGTCGGGCAGGGCCTCGGCCAGTGTGGCCAGCAGGGCGGGCCGCGACAGCAGGTAGGCGGTGCGGTTGCGGTTGTCGATGGTGCCGATCACGGATCCGTCGGGGCGCAGGAGCGAACCGCGGTGCTGGGGTGATCCCAGTGTGCGTACCCGATCACCTGCGCCGATCGCGTCCAGCGCGTCGAGGGCCTGCGGCCACATGCCGAGTGCGGTGCCCGACGTGGGCAGGGTGTCGGCACGCTCGAAGACCTCGACGTGCCAGCCGGCGCGGGACAGGTAGCGGGCGACGGCGAGTCCGCCGATGCCGCCGCCGAGGACTGCTGCGGAGTGCGTCATGACCACCACGCTACTACGGGTGTAGTGAATTTACTACCGTTGTAGTGTCGGGGTATGGCAGACAAACGGGAGCAGGTGCTCGACGCCGCCATCGCGCTACTCGGCACGAAAGGCGTCCGGGCTCTCACACACCGGGGCGTCGACGAGCTGGTCGGAATGCCGCAGGGGTCCACGTCCAACTATTTCCGTAGCCGGGGCGCGCTGCTCGAGGGGATCGTCACACGGCTCGTCGAACGTGACCGGGAGGACTGGCAGAAGTTCGCGCACCTCCGGCCCGACAGCAGAGACGCACTGGTCGAGGCGCTGGTCGCCTTTGTGAGTTTCTCCACTGGTCCGGACCGCGTGCGCACGAGTGCCCGCTACGCACTCTTCGTCGAGGCGTCCGTGACACCGGGCTTGGACGCGAAGATCGGGTCGGCACGCCGAGCGCTCGTAGAATGGGGCGCGGACATGCTGGAACTCGTGGGATCGCGGAACCCGGCTTCCGACGCAGTGGTGATCACCGACTACCTGGACGGTGTAATCCTTCATCAACTCACCGTCCCGGATCCCGATTTCGATCCGACTGCGGGAATTAGAGCGGTGCTCGGCGCGCTCACTTAACATGTACTCAGTGCAGTCGGACGAGGTCCGCCCTCGACAATGCCCAGTTCAGAGGGTAAATAGGCCAACCTAAGTTGTGTTTCGTCGGGGGTTCTGAATTATCGTTTTCGTTACACGTTGGACCCACGAAAGTCCGACCCGACCGAAAAGCCACGTCGCCCGGTGCGAGGACCACACCCAGCGTGCTGCAAAAGGGCGATAGCCGATCGGTGGTGCCGATCACGTCGTGACGGCACCTGCTTTGCAAGTTGATGGCCATCAGCGCTGCTGGTCGTCGGTGCATCTTTTGGCATACGAAGGCTAGGTATGAAGCAACTTCCAGGCCCCCAGGGGCTGTATCACCCGTCGAACGAGCACGATTCCTGTGGTGTCGCGTTCGTCGTGGACATGAAGGGCCGCCGCAGCAGGGACATCGTCGAGAAGGCGATCACCGCGCTGGTGAACCTCGAGCACCGTGGTGCCGCGGGCTCCGAACCCAACACGGGTGACGGCGCCGGCATCCTCCTCCAGGTCCCGGACAAGTTCTTCCGCGCCGTGGTCGACTTCCCGCTGCCCGCGGAAGGCACGTACGCCACCGGCATCGCGTTCCTGCCGCAGAGCAAGGCCGACGCGCAGCGCGCAGCCGACGCCGTCGAGAAGATCGTCGAGAGCGAGGGCCTGAAGGTCCTCGGCTGGCGTGAGGTCGCGACCGACGACTCGTCGCTCGGCGCCCTGGCCCGCGACGCCATGCCGACGTTCCGGCAGATCTTCATCGGCAGCGAGAACGACGCCCTCACCGGACTCGACCTCGAGCGTCGCGCCTACGTGGTCCGTAAGCGCACCGAGCACGAGCTGGGCAGCGAAGGCGCAGGCAAGGACGGCCCCGGTCGCGAGACCGTGTACTTCCCGAGCCTGTCGAGCCAGACGTTCGTCTACAAGGGCATGCTGACCACCCCGCAGCTCAAGGGTTTCTACCTGGACCTGCAGGACGAGCGACTCGAGTCGGCCCTCGGCCTCGTGCACTCGCGCTTTTCCACAAACACGTTCCCGTCGTGGCCGCTGGCCCACCCGTTCCGGCGCGTGGCCCACAACGGTGAGATCAACACCGTCACCGGCAACGAGAACTGGATGCGTGCCCGTGAGGCGCTCATCGACAGCGACATCTTCGGTGGCCGCGAGCAGCTGGAGAAGATCTTCCCGGTCTGCACGAACGGCGCCAGCGACACCGCGCGGTTCGACGAGGTGCTCGAGATGCTGCACCTCGGTGGCCGCAGCCTGCCGCACGCCGTGCTGATGATGATCCCGGAAGCTTGGGAACGGCACGAGAGCATGGACCCCGCACGCCGGGCGTTCTACCAGTACCACTCGTCGCTCATGGAGCCGTGGGACGGACCGGCGTCGGTGTGCTTCACCGACGGCACCGTCATCGGCGCCGTCCTGGACCGCAACGGCCTGCGCCCCTCGCGCCTCTGGGTGACCGACGACGACCTCGTCGTCATGGCCTCCGAGGTCGGCGTCCTGCCGATCGACCCCGCCACCGTCGTGAAGAAGATCCGGCTGCAGCCCGGCCGCATGTTCCTCGTCGACACCGCCGAGGGTCGCATCATCAGCGACGACGAGATCAAGTCGGAACTGGCCGCCGAGCACCCCTACCAGGAGTGGCTCGACCAGGGTCTGACCCACATGGACGACCTGCCGGACCGCCCGTACACGTACATGTCGCACGAACGCGTCGTGCTGCGTCAGCTGATGTTCGGGTACACCAACGAAGAGGTCAACCTCCTCGTCAAGCCGATGGCGCTGTCCGGTGCCGAGGCGCTCGGCTCCATGGGTACCGACACCCCGATCGCCGTGCTGTCCTCGCGGTCGCGGATGCTGTTCGACTACTTCTCGCAGCTGTTCGCGCAGGTCACGAACCCGCCGCTCGACGCCATCCGCGAGGAGGTCGTCACCAGCCTCGGCGGCACCATCGGCCCCGAGCACGACCTGCTGCACCCCACCGCGGAGTCCTGCCGGCAGATCTTCCTGCCGCAGCCGATCCTGCACAACGACGACCTGTCGAAGCTCATTCACGTCAACGACGACGGCGAATTCCCGAACTTCCGCAGCGTCATCGTCCGCGGTCTGTACCCGGTTGCCGAGGGCGGCGCGGGTCTGCGCAAGGCCCTCGACGACGTCCGCTACCAGGTGTCGGAGGCCATCGCCGGCGGTGCGCGCCTCGTCGTCCTGTCCGACCGTGAGTCGAACGAGACGTACGCGCCCATCCCGTCGCTGCTGCTGACGTCGGCCGTGCACCACCACCTGGTGCGTGAGAAGACCCGCACCAAGGTCGGCCTCATCGTCGAGGCCGGCGACGCCCGCGAGGTGCACCACATGGCGCTCCTCATCGGCTTCGGTGCGGCAGCGGTCAACCCGTACATGGCGTTCGAGACCGTCGACGAGGCGGTGCAGAACAACGAACTGCAGGGCATCAGCCTCGACAAGGCCATCCAGAACTACATCAAGGCCGCGGGCAAGGGTGTGCTCAAGGTGATGTCCAAGATGGGCATCTCCACCCTGGCGTCCTACACCGGCGCCCAGCTGTTCCAGGTCATCGGCCTGTCGCAGGAACTGGTCGACGAGTACTTCACCGGTTTGCAGTCCAGCCTCGGCGGCATCGGTCTCGACCAGATCGCCGCCGACGTCGCGGTCCGCCACTCCAACGCGTACCTGGACCGTCCCGAGGAGCGCGCGCACCGCGAGCTCGAGGTGGGCGGCGAGTACCAGTGGCGTCGTGAGGGCGAGTACCACCTGTTCAACCCGGACACGGTGTTCAAGCTGCAGCACTCCACGCGCACCGGGCAGTACGAGGTGTTCAAGGAGTACACGAAGCTGGTCGACGACCAGTCCGAGCGCCTCGCAGCGTTGCGCGGCCTTTTCGAGTTCAAGAAGGGCGTGCGCGAGCCCGTCCCGCTGGACGAGGTCGAGCCCGCCACCGAGATCGTCAAGCGCTTCTCGACGGGTGCGATGAGCTACGGCTCCATCTCCGCCGAGGCGCACGAGACCCTCGCCATCGCCATGAACCGCCTCGGCGGCCGGTCCAACTCCGGTGAGGGCGGCGAGAGCCCGGCCCGCTTCACCCCGGACGAGAACGGCGACTGGCGGCGGTCCGCGATCAAGCAGGTCGCGTCGGGACGCTTCGGTGTCACGTCGCACTACCTGACCAACTGCACCGACATCCAGATCAAGATGGCGCAGGGAGCGAAGCCCGGTGAGGGCGGCCAGCTGCCGGCGCACAAGGTGTACCCGTGGGTGGCCGAGGTCCGGCACTCCACGCCCGGCGTCGGGCTGATCTCGCCGCCGCCGCACCACGACATCTACTCGATCGAGGATCTCGCGCAGCTGATCCACGACCTGAAGAACGCCAACCCGCAGGCCCGGATCCACGTGAAGCTGGTGTCCGAGGTCGGTGTCGGCACCGTCGCCGCGGGTGTGTCCAAGGCACACGCGGACGTCGTGCTGATCTCCGGTCACGACGGTGGCACCGGCGCCACCCCGCTGACGTCGATGAAGCACGCGGGCGCCCCGTGGGAGCTCGGCCTCGCCGAAACCCAGCAGACGCTGCTCCTCAACGGTCTGCGCGACCGCATCGTCGTGCAGGTCGACGGCCAGCTCAAGACCGGCCGCGACGTGATGGTCGCCGCGCTGCTCGGTGGCGAGGAGTTCGGTTTCGCGACCGCCCCGCTGGTGGTGTCGGGCTGCATCATGATGCGGGTCTGCCACCTCGACACCTGCCCCGTCGGTGTCGCCACGCAGAACCCCGTTCTGCGCAAGCGGTTCAACGGCAAGCCGGAGTTCGTGGAGAACTTCTTCCTCTTCATCGCCGAAGAGGTGCGCGAACTCCTCGCCGAGCTCGGCTTCCGCACCCTCGACGAGGCCGTCGGACAGGTCGACGTCCTCGACACCACGAAGGCGCTCGAGCACTGGAAGGGCAGCAAGGCCGGCAACCTCGACCTGTCGCCGATCCTGCACGAGACCGAGTCGGCGTTCATGGACCAGGACCTGTACTGCACGGGCACCCAGGACCACGGCCTCGACAAGGCACTGGACCAGCAGCTGATCGTCCAGAGCCGCAACGCTCTCGACAAGGGCCAGAAGGTCACGTTCGAGTCGCCGATCACCAACGTCAACCGCACGGTCGGCACCATGCTCGGCCACGAGGTGACGAAGGCGTACGGCGGCGAGGGCCTGCCGGACAACACGATCGACATCACGTTCACCGGTTCGGCCGGTAACAGCTTCGGTGCGTTCGTCCCCAAGGGCATGACCCTGCGCCTGCACGGCGATGCCAACGACTTCGTCGGCAAGGGCCTGTCCGGTGGACGCCTCGTGGTGCGTCCGCCGCTGGAGACCGCGCCCGGCTTCGTCGCCGAGGACAACATCATCGGCGGCAACGTGATCCTGTTCGGTGCCACGAGCGGTGAGGCTCTGCTCCGCGGTGTCGTGGGTGAGCGATTCGCGGTCCGTAACTCCGGCGCCACCGCGGTGGTCGAGGGCGTCGGCGACCACGGTTGCGAGTACATGACCGGCGGAAAGGTCGTCATCCTCGGTGCGACGGGACGTAACTTCGGTGCCGGCATGTCCGGTGGCGTCGCGTACGTCTACAACCCGGACAAGGTGTTCGAGGACAACCTCAACACGGAACTGGTGGATCTCGAGGACCTGACGGGTGACGACTTCACCTGGCTGAAGTCCGCCATCGAGCGTCACCGCGACGAGACGGGCTCGGCGGTTGCCGCGCGCATCCTGTCCGACTGGTCGCAGCAGGTCAACCATTTCGCGAAGGTGATGCCCCGCGATTACAAGAAGGTGCTCTTGGCCATCGAGGCCGCGAAGAAGGATGGAAAGAACGTGGACGAGGCAGTGATGGAGGCAGCTCGTGGGTGATCCAAGCGGCTTCCTGAAGCACACGTCACGCGAACTTCCGGTTCGCCGGCCGGTGCCGTTGCGCCTGCTCGACTGGAACGAGGTCTACGAGGAGTTCTCGCCGGACACCCTGAAGACTCAGGCCAGCCGGTGCATGGACTGCGGTATCCCGTTCTGCCACAACGGCTGTCCGCTGGGGAACCTGATTCCCGAGTGGAACGACTTGGTCTACAAGGACCGGTGGCACGACGGCATCGAGCGTCTGCACGCGACCAACAACTTCCCGGAGTTCACCGGGCGGCTGTGCCCCGCACCCTGTGAGGCGTCGTGCGTCCTGGGCATCAACCAGGACCCCGTCACCATCAAGCAGGTCGAGGTCGAGCTCATCGACCGCGCCTTCGACGAAGGCTGGGTCAAGCCGGTGCACCCGACGCGTTCGACGGGCAAGAAGGTCGCCGTCGTCGGTTCCGGTCCCGCGGGTCTCGCTGCAGCGCAGCAGCTGACGCGCGCCGGGCACATGGTCACCGTGTTCGAGCGGGCCGACCGCATCGGTGGGCTCCTGCGGTACGGCATCCCCGAGTTCAAGATGGAGAAGCGGCACATCGACCGCCGCCTCGACCAGATGAACTCCGAGGGCACCGTCTTCAAGACGGGTGTCAACGTGGGCGTCGACATCACCGCGGACGCACTGCGCGAGCAGTTCGACGCCGTGGTGCTGGCCGGCGGTGCCACCGAGGCCCGCGACCTGCCGATCCCCGGCCGCGAGCTGGACGGCATCCATCAGGCGATGGAGTTCCTGCCGATCGCCAACCGCGTGCAGCTCGGCGACCTGGAGAAGCCGACCATCACCGCGGAGGGCAAGAAGGTCGTCATCATCGGCGGCGGCGACACCGGCGCGGACTGCCTGGGCACCTCGCACCGTCAGGGTGCCGAGAGCGTTCACCAGTTCGAGATCATGCCGAGACCGCCCGAGACCCGCGCCGAGCACACCCCGTGGCCGACGTACCCACTGATGTACCGGGTCGCGTCCGCGCACGAGGAGGGCGGCGAACGCCTCTTCTCCGTGAACACGGAACGGTTCGTCGGTGCCGACGGCAAGGTGACCGCACTGAAGGCCCACGAGGTCGAGATGAAGTCGGGCCGCTTCGAGAAGGTGGAGGGCTCGGACTTCGAGCTCGAGGCCGACCTCGTGCTGCTGGCGATGGGCTTCGTCGGACCCGAGAAGCCGGGCCTGCTCACCGATCTCGGCGTCGACCTCAACGAGCGCGGCAACGTCGCCCGCTCCGCGAAGTGGGCCACCAACGTCGACGGCGTCTTCGTGGCCGGCGACATGGGACGGGGTCAGTCGCTGATCGTGTGGGCCATCGCCGAGGGTCGCTCCGCGGCCGCCGCGGTCGATGCGTACCTCGAGGGCGAGTCGGCGCTGCCGTCTCCGATCGAGACCACCACCGCCCCGCAGCGGTAGCTGTAACTGCTCGTACAACCGCACCCCGGTAGGTTTTCCTACCGGGGTGTCGGTTTATCGTGCGGGGGTCACGTTCGGTCGGTAACGTTCATTTACCGATCGTGCATCTTTAGGTCACGTCGCCCTGGCAGCATCCCGTCTGCAGGACGGCGAAGGGGAGAACAGGTTGAGGCCATGGCTATGAAACGGGTTATTGCACTTCTGACCGCAGCGGCTGCTGCGGCAGCCATCCCGGTGGTATCGGGTGTGGTGGGCACGAGCGCAGTAGCGAACGCGGACCCCTGCCCGAGTCTGTACGTGGTCGCGATTCCGGGGACCTGGGAAACGTCCACCAAGGACAATGTCAGGCCGACGCCGGGTCTGCTGTCCGCGGTGACGAACGGTCTGCCGTCGTCGATCCGCACCGACTACGTCACGTACGCCGCCACGGCCTTCCCGTGGGAGTCCGAGGTGTACGGGCGCTCGAAGGCGCAGGCGGTCAGCAATGCCAAGGGCATGCTGTCGTCGATGTCGCAGCAGTGCCCCGACACCAAGCTGTCGATCATCGGATACAGCCAGGGCGCCGACGCCGCAGGTGATCTCGCTGCGGAGATCGGCACCGGACTCGGTGTCGTCCCCGCCGACAAGATCGCGGCCGTCGGACTCGTCTCCGATCCGCGGCGGTCGCCGACCGACGCCCTCGTCGGACCTCCCGTCGCCGGCAGCGGCGCCGGTGGTCCCCGCATCGGCGGGTTCGGCTGGGTCAGCCAGAACACGCGGACCTTCTGCGCGTACGGCGACCTGTACTGCTCCACGCCGAAGGAAGACTTCGTGACCAGGCTCGCCGGATTCCTCGCGCAGACGTCGGATCCGACGCCGACGCTGTTCGGCCGCTACCAGCAGGAAGCGCTCGCGATCTGGAACGACATCCTCGCCGTCGGCGGTGTGCCGGCCCTGATGGCTCAGCTGGACGAGCAGTCCAACGAGAAGCGCATCGACGAGCTGGAGCAGTTCTACAAGTCGCAGGCTCACCAGGACTACACCCGCTACGCCGTCGACGGGTCGGGCACGCCCGCCACGGCGTGGCTGAGGAACTGGTTGCGCGACATCGCGTGAGTTCGGCCGACGGCGGCAGGGGATGATGTCCGACGTGACTGACACCCCTGCCGCCGTCGTCGGCTACGACGCCTTCGTGACCGTCCGGTGGTCCGACATGGACGCCTTCCAGCACATCAACCACGCGCGGATGGTGACGTTGCTCGAGGAGGCCCGGATCGATTGGCTGCTCAGCGAGGGCAGTGAGAACTCGTCGCTCATCACGAGCGCATTCATCGCCGACATCCACGTGAAGTACCGGGGACAGTTGCGGCACTCCGACAGTCCCCTGCGAATCACGATGTGGATCGCGAAACACCGGGCGGTCGACTTCACGATCGGTTACGAGGTGCGGGGTGCGCGTACCCCGATCACCGATCCGCCCGCCGTCACCGCCACCACTCAGATGGCCGTGGCGGATGTCGATGCCCAGCGGCTACGCCGCATCACCGCCACCGAGCGGGAGTACCTGACCCGCTGGTCCCGCACGTGAGTGGGAAAGTGTGTTCCGGCACGCTTTCCCACTCACGTGCGGAGGTCGCCGGGCGCCGGTAGGGGACTGTCCGGGTCGAGGACCGCGCCGCGGCTGCGCATCGTGGTGTCGACCAGCGCCCACGCCCACGCGGCCAGCTGTTCGGTCAACGCGCCGACGTCGGTGCCGCCTGGGCGGTCGATCCACTCGGCGGACACCGACTCGACCATCCCGATCAGCGCGTTGGCCAGTGGTGTCGCGGTGGCGGGGGCGCCGAGGGCGTCCAGGTAGGGGTGGAGCATGTCGGAGACCGCGGTGCTGATGGCCCGCCGCACCTCTCCGGCGGCGGGGGAGAACGACATCAGGTAGCGGTACAGGTTGGCGTGTTCGGTCACCCAGTCGAGGTGGGTGCGGGCCGCGCGGGTGAGGATGGCGTGCGGTGCGCCGTCGACGGTGATCACGGGCGCGTATTCGAGGAGCATCATCGCCGCGACCCGCCGGGCGACAGCGTTCTTGAGGTCGGTGCTGTCGTCGAAGTGCCGGTAGATGCGGGTTCGCGCGACCTCGGCGTAGACGGCCATCGTCGCGACCGACACGTCGGGGCCTTCTTCGTCGATGGCGACGAGTGCCCGTTCGACGAACTCCGAGCGCCGCTTCTCGCGTTGGCCGCGCCACCGGGCAGCGCGCCCGTCACCGGCGTCTTGCTGGGGTTTCGTCATCGAATCGAATCGTAGTCTTCCCTGTTGCTGCGTTTCCGTATACCGTCGGCAGTATGCGGTACATCGATGTACCACACACTCTCCGCCTCGGACGTCGACACGTTGGGATACCCGTCTTGTCCATTCAGCTCTGCCTGTCCGGCCCCCGCAGCCCCGGGTGTTCGCCGATCGGCTTACGCAGCACCACGGTGATCGTCGTTCCGCCCGCGATGGCTTTCGAGTACCTCGGTGATTCGGACACCGTGGTCGCTGCGATCACGCTGCCGTCCCGCGCCCGGGTCGTCGCGTCGGATCCGGGTCGCCGGCTCGTCGTCGAGGCCGATCACGGCGTGCACGGATCGGTCTGGACGTTCGACGCGCTCAGCCCGGACGAAACGGAGCTCACCGTCGACTTCCGCTACCACCGACCCGGCAGACCGGCCGGACAACTGATCGGCGGTGTGGCCGCACCGGTGGTGTGGCAGGCACTGCGGCGCGCACAGGTGACGTTGAAGGCCCGGATCGAAACCCTCTACCACGAGCCCGCCGACCCGGCCGGTGTCGACCGAAGGAGAGCATGACGTGGAATTCTCGGCAGCGGGCAAGACGGTTCTGATCACCGGGGCGGCAATGGGGATGGGACGTCTGTTCGCCCGCCTCGCCGCCGCCGACCACGCGGGCACGGTGGTGTTGTGGGACATCGACGCCGACGCGCTCGAACGCACGGCGCAGGAACTGCGCGAATCGGGGTGCACCGTCAGCGCACACGTCGTCGACGTCGCCGACCTCGACTCCGTCCGCACGGCGGCCGCCGAGGTGCGGGGTGCGTTCGGTCGTCCCGACGTGCTCGTCAACAACGCCGGTGTGGTGCGAGGCAAGTACTTCTGGGATCACGACCACGAGTCGGACACGAAATTCGTGATGGACGTCAACACGCTTGCACCGATGTACGTCACCAACGAGTTCCTGCCCGCCATGATCGAGGATCGCGGCCGGGACTGCCGCATCGTGAACATCGCCTCGGCCGCCGGGACCGTGGCGACACCGAGGATGGCCGTCTATGCGGCGTCGAAGTGGGCTGTCCTGGGCTGGAGCGATTCGCTGCGACTCGAACTGGTCCAGGCGGGTCACGGGCACGTCAAGGTCACCACCGTGTGCCCGAGCTACATCTCCACCGGCATGTTCGACGGTGTGAAGAATCCCCTGTTCGCTCCGATCCTCAGCCCGGAGGACGTCACGGCCCGGTCGTGGAGGGCGATGAAACAGGGGAAGCCGCTGCTGATGCTGCCGCGGTCGCTGTATCTGTCGCGAGTGGCGAAAGCCGTCCTGCCCGTACGTGCCTGGGACCGTCTGGCCGACCGGCTCGGTGTGTACCACAGCATGGACGCCTACACCGGCCGGATGCAGGCCCCCACCCCCTGACGGTTCGGATCAGCCGAGGTCGAAGCGGGCGCCGAGCCGCATGCTGCCCGGGGCCAGGCGGCTCAGCACCCGCCCGAACTTGGCCTCGGGCGTGACGGGGACGACGGCCTTGTTGTGCTTGACGGCCCTCACGATCTGCGTCGCCACCCGGTCCGGGGTGAAACCGCGTCTGCGGTAGAGCTTGTCGGCCCGGTCCCGCATCTTCGCCTGCTCCTCCGGTGTTACGCCGGCGAAGTCGGTGGCCTTGACGATGTTGGTGTGGACCAGTCCGGGACAGATGGCGCTGACGCCGATGCCGTGGTTCACCAATTCCGCACGGAGACAGTCCGACAGCATGAACACCGCGGCCTTGCTCGTCGCGTACGCGGTGAGCCGCTTCTGCGGCGTGAACGCCGCGGCGGACGACAGGTTGACGATGTGCCCACCGGTTCCGCGGTCGATCATCTGCTGGGAGAACACGCGAGAGCCGTAGACGACACCCCAGAAATTCACGTCCATCACCCGCTCGAAATCCTTCTGCGGGGTCTTCGTGAACGTGCCCGAGTATCCGATCCCGGCGTTGTTGACCACGATGTCGGGGGTGCCGTGCTCGGCCTGCACCTTCTCCGCGAAGAGTTGCACCTCGTCCTCCACCGCGACGTCCACCTGATACGCGTGGGAGCCGCCACCGAAGATGGCCACCGCACCACCGCCCTTCATCTGGGCGGAGTTGATGAGATCGGAGGTCTGCTGCGCGGATTCGAGATCGCGGTCGGCGACCACCACGACGGCACCCTCGGACGCGAACGCCAGCGCCGTCTCGCGGCCGATCCCGCTGCCGCCGCCGGTGATCACGACGAGGGTGCCGTCGAGGTCCCGCAGGCGGTGATGCTTCCGCGAACCGCTGCGCCAGCCCCTGACTTCGCCGAGAAGATTCATGTGACCATCTTGTCCGAGTACGGTCGTTTGTGTGCTGATCTGGTACGTCAGCTATGGATCGAACATGGCGACGACGCGTCTGACCTGCTACCTGCGTGGTGGTTGCCCGGCCGGGGGCAACCTCGTGCACGCGGGCGCCCGCGACGGGAGCGCCCCGCGCGAGTCGATACCGGTGGTGATACCCGGCACGGTGTTCTTCGCGGGAGAGTCGCGGATCTGGGGCGGCGGCCGCGCGTTCTACGACCCCGACGCGCCCGGCTCCGTCGCGGCCCGCGCATTCCTGGTGACACAGGAACAGTTCGAGGACATCCACGCGCAGGAACCCGCCTGCTACGACCGCCTCGTCACTCTCGGCTCCCGCAACGGTGTTCCCATGTGCACGTTCACCACCCGGGCCCGCGGTGACGTCGTCGCCCGGAACGCACCGGCGCCCGCCTATCTCGCGACCATCGCGGACGGTCTCCGTGAAGCGCACGGCTGGGACGAACCGAAGGTCGCCGATTATTTGACGCGACTTCGGGTTTCCTAGCCGACCCAACTGTGCTTACGTGAGACGGGCCACACGAGGTGGCGTTCACGAAAGGGAGTCGATGTCCGATCTGCATGTCGTAGCGACCATTCCTGCCAAGCCCGGTTCCGAGGACACCGTCCGCGACGGACTGTCCGCGCTGGCGGCGGAGAGCCGCAAAGAAGAGGGCTGCATCTCGTACGAGGTGTTCGAATCAGCCGCGGTCGCGGGAACCTTCGTCACCGTCGAGGTGTGGACCGGTCAGGAGGCGGTCGACGCGCACATGAAGTCGCCGCACTTCCAGGCCGCGCTCGGGACGTTCGGTGAGCACCTCGCCGGGGCACCGGCGATCCACCCGTTGAAGCCGGTTTCCTAGAGTCGTAGTTCGTGACCACACCACTCACCAGCATTACCCCCGAAGGTCCTGTCCGCGGCGGTGTCGTCGTGATCCAGGAGGCGTTCGGCGTCACCGGGCACATCGTCGACGTCTGCCGTCGTTTCGCCGCCGCCGGATACCACGCGGTCGCGCCGCATCTGTTCCACCGGAGCGGCGATCCGGTGCTGGAGTACGACGACATGCCGTCGGCGATGTCGTTGATCGGTGAGCTCACC
This sequence comes from Rhodococcus mengyinensis, assembly GCF_048381435.1. Lineage (NCBI taxonomy): Bacteria > Bacillati > Actinomycetota > Actinomycetes > Mycobacteriales > Nocardiaceae > Rhodococcus > Rhodococcus mengyinensis. The sequence goes on from NZ_JBLWIT010000116.1 coordinate 142,077, forward strand.
GCTGCGCACATCGACGAGGACGTCGACGGGGCCGTCGCGGCTCTGTCGGCGGCCTCGATCGACCCGCGGAATACCGCGATCGTCGGATTCTGCATGGGCGGAACGGTCGCGTTCCACACGGCGGCGCGCCTCGACCTCGGGGCGGCGGTGAGTTTCTACGGCGGTGGCGTCGCGAAGGGACGCTTCGGATATCCGTCGCAACTCGACGTCGCCGGGCAGCTCGGAACGCCGTGGCTCGGCCTGTTCGGCGACCGCGACAAGGGGATTCCGACCGAGGAAGTCGAGGAGCTGCGTGTCGCGGTCGCGCACGCCCCGGTGGACACCGAGGTCGTCCGCTACGCCGAAGCCGAACACGGCTTCCATTGCGACGACCGTCCTGCCGTGTTCAACGAGGCGGCCGCCCGGGACGGTTGGGCTCTAACGCTGCAGTGGTTCGGCACCCACGTAGACGTTGCCGCCGGAACCGACTGACCGCGGCCCCGCTCGGGTAAACCTCCCGGTGGACGACATCGAAGTGGGTGGGCTGAAAGGTGCCGCCGAACATCGGAGTTCCACGGCCGGCCACCACCGGATAGTGCTTGACGATCAGTTCGTCGATCTCGGGCAGGAGGGTGCCCGCGAGCTCGCCGCCGCCCGCCACCCAGACGCCCAGCGCGCTGTCCTCGGCCTTGAGCTTCCGGACCTTCGCGAGCGGGTCGGCGACGACCTCGACGGCGGGATCGGGGCTTTCGGTCAGAGTGCGGGAAGCGACGTACTGACGCAGGTGCGCGTACGGGCTCGTGATGCCGACGGCCAGGGCGGGCTCGTACGTTGCGCGGCCCTGGATCACGGTGTCGAACTGCTTGTTGGCGCCATCCACGCCGAACTGCTCCCGCAGGTGTGTCGGAATCGTCTCCGGGTATTCCTGCGCCATGAATCCGAGGATGTCGTCGAGCATCGGGAAGAAACCGATGTCGCCGTCCGTGCCGGCGATGAAGCCGTCGATGGTGATGCCGACGAAGTAGGTGAGGTCCCGCATGGTGTCCTTACTGGGGCGCTTCGGATAGGTGGTGTGTCGTGAGGGCTGCGGGCATTCCCTGCCGGGTGCTCTGGGCGGTCGATCGTCTCGACGTGAATCCTCGCGATCGGATCCTAGAGGTGGGCTGCGGGCCGGGTGTAGCGATTTCTCTCGTCGCCGAGAAACTCGACGGCGGACGGATCACCGCGATCGACCGATCGACGACGGCGATCGAACGGGCGGCGCGGCGCAACGACGCCCACGTCTCGACGGGGACGGTGGTGCTCCGGAACACCGACCTTGCCGGATTTCGTTGCGATCAGGCCTCCTTCGACAAGGCGTTCGCGGTCAACGTCAACGTGTTCTGGGTGCGTGACGCGACCGCTGAGATACGCGTCCTGTGGGAGGCGCTCCGACCCGGGCGGAATCCTGCACCTCGTGTACGGCGGAGCGGTGTCCGTACACGACCGTGACAAGTTGCGGCGTGTTGCGGATACCGCCGCGCGGGCTTTGGTTTCCGCAGGTTTCGACGTGGATGTCACGAACGGGAACCCGATGTGCGTCACTGGGGTACGGCAAAAAAGCGCCTGACGTGCCGTCCGGTCTGCTTCATGCGCGAGACCCGTGACCGAACCGTTATAGTCGGCGTCATGACTTCAGTTCTCGGTGTATCGGTAGGCGCCAGCGCGGTGCGCTTCGCGTGCCACGACGCCGTGACTCTCGAAACGCCGATCTTCCAATCGCGCTCGGTGACCGCAACACTCGAACGGCCGGAGGAACTGGCTGCCGAGTCCATCGGGACGGTCCTCGCCGAGCGCGACGAAGCCGACGAGGTGCAGGCCATCGGTGTCGCGTACCAGGACGAGGCGCAGGCCGGTGCCGTGCAGGCCGCGATGTCGCGGCTGCAGATCGGCAACTTCCAGTTGGTCCCCGAAGTGACGGCCGCGCTCCAGATGCTGGAGATGTCCGGAGAACTCGGCGACCACTCGACGCTCGTGTTCTATGACCTCGGCAGTTCGGGTCTCACCGTCACCGTGGTCGACCGGGACACCGGCATGGTGCTGAGCAGTGCGCGTTCGGACCAGATCAGCGGCGATCTCGTCGACCGGTTGATCTGTGACAATCAACTCGAGCTGCGCCGCTTCGCGCACCCTGCCGACGCGGCAGCCGCGCTTGCGCTGGCCGCGCGGTGCCGCGATGCGAAGGAGCAGCTGTCCACGAACGGCGCCGTGTGCATGCCGGGCGAGGGCGGGCTTCTTCTCCTGTCGCAGGACGGTTTCGATTCGCTCATCGTGGGCCCGGTCGAGACGTCGGCGCGCCTGACCCGCGAGGTTATTCGCCGCTCGGGACGCCTTCCTGACGCTGCGGTGCTGATCGGCGGCGGCGCGCATATTCCGTTGGTCACATCCGTGATGGAGTCCTGGCTCGACCTTCCGGTGATCGTCCCCGCGCAGCCCGAACTGGTGGCGGCCGAGGGTGCGGCCCTGCTGGCGCGCCCGACGTCCGACGAGTTCGTCGGGGCGGCGGCGCCGGAGCACCGGTTCGAGCCCGAGCCCGAGCCGGAGCCCGAGCCGGAGTTGGAGCTCGAGTCCGAGCTGGAGCCCGAGCCCGAGGCGCTGCTCGAGGAGCACGCGCCGGTTCGGAAGCGTCGTGGCCTCGTCCTCGCCGGCAGTGTGGTCGCCGTGGTCGCGGCGGTGGGTCTCGGACTCGGCGTCGGCACCGACCTCCTGCAGGGTTCCGAGCAGGACGCACAGCCGGCCGCCACGCAGTCGAACACGCAGGCACCGGCAGCGCGGCAGGTGATACCGCCACAACCCACGACGACCACGGATGTGGCCCCACCTTCGGAGGCCGCCCCGTCGGTGGTCGACGAGCAGCCGGTGATCCCGCCGCAGACCGAGGTGCGCACCACGTACCAGCCGCAGGCTCAGAGTTCGACTCAGGCGCCGGCCGCCCCCGGGAGCCAGAGTGTCGTGCCGTCCGACACGTCGGCGCCGCCGACCACACCCGAACCCGCTCCGCTCATTCCGGGTCTGCCGCAGATTCAGCTGCCGACCATTCCGCCGCCGGCACCGCTCCCTATGCCGGAGTTTCCCCGGATCCCCGGGCTCTGAGCCCATATAACGAAGCCGGGGGCCGCGAGGCCCCGACACGCGTTCCGTGATCAAACCGTTATAGTCGTTCCATGGTTTCAGTTCTCGGTGTATCGGTGGGTGCCAGCGCGGTACGCGTGGCGTATCCGGACGACGAGGGGGCCGTCATCCGGTCGTTTCCGGTGGACGCCGCCCTCGAGCACCCGGAACACCTGGTTGCCGATGCCATCGGAACGGTGATGGCCGAGCGCCCCGACGACGACGTGCAGGTGTTCGGTGTCGCGTACCGGGACGAGGCGCAGGCCGCCGCCGTGCGGGCCGCGATCGACTGCCGGCTGGTCCCGGAAGTGACGGCCGCGCTCCGGATGCTCGAGCAGTCGGGGCAGCTCGGCGACCATTCGACGCTCGTGTTCTGCGACCTCGGCAGCTCCGGCCTCACCGTCACCGTCGTCGACCGACTCACCGGCGTGGTGCTCGCGACGGCCCGTACCGACGAGATCAGCGGTGATCTCGTCGACCGGTTGATCCGCGACCACCAGCTGGGCGAGAAGCGCATCGCGCCACCGGCCGACGAGGCCGCGGAGTCGGCGCTCGACGCCCGGTGCCGCCGCGCCAAGGAAGAGCTGTCCACCAACACCGCGGTGTGTGTGCCCGGCGACGGCGGTCTACTCCTGCTCTCGCAGGACATTCTCGACTCGCTGATCGTGCGCCACGTCGAAGCGTCGGCGCGTCTGGCCCGCGAGGTGATCGAATCGTCCGGGCGTGCTGCGGACGCGGTGATTCTGATCGGGGGCGGCGCGCATATTCCGCTGGTCGCGTCTCTGATGGAATCGTGGCTCGCGCTCCCGGTGATCGTGCCGGCGCAGCCGGAACTGGTGGCCGCGGAGGGCGCTGCGCTGCTGGCGCAGGAACGCTCGGATACTTCGGACCGCGCAGGCACCGCGAGGTTCACGACACCCGTCATCCGCGGTGGCGCGCTGGCGGGCGGTGCGCTGGCCGTCGTCGCCGTGATCGGTCTCGGCCTCGGCGTCGGTGGCAGCCACCTGCAGAGCTCCGACGGTGACGCACGTCCGGTCGCAACTCAGCCGAGTGACGTGGACGTCTCTCCGTCGCCTGCGCCGGCACCGGTGTCGACGCCACCGCCGTCGGCCGCGGTGTCGGTTCCGGGCCCGGTCGAGGAGGAGGCGAGCGTGCCGGAACCCGCTCCCGCGCCTGCCCCCGCCCCGCATCCCCTCATTCCCGGTCTGCCGCAGATTCAGCTGCCGACCCTCCCGCCGCCGCCTCCGCTCCCTCCGCTGCCCCGGATTCCGGGCCTCTAGCGGCCGCTCACCGACGCAGCATGTCCCTGACGTGACCGGTCTCGTTGACCGACGCCACTCGCCGCTCTCCGCTGCGGGAGACGAGCACCCGGGTCACGGAGACGTACTCGATCGGGAAGACGAGGGGTCGGTCGAGCCCGAGCAGTTGCTGGAGGAACACGTTGATGACGCCGCCGTGGGCGAACACGGCGACGGTGTCCTCGTGGCCGGACTCGTCGACGATGCGGCCGAGGGTCTCGAAGACCCGGGTCCGGAATGCGTCGGCGTCGACGGACTTCGGGAACTCGCCGGCCCGAATCCGGGCGAAGGCCTCGGGTGCCCGCGCCTCCGCCTCGTGGAACGGGATGTAGTGGTCGAGGTCGTAGTCGTACTCCGCGAGGCCGACGTACTCGGTGACGGGCAGGTTGAGGGCCTCGGCGACCGGCGCAGCCGTCTCGAGTGCGCGGCGCTGCGGGCTGCTCACGATCCGGGCGATGCGGTACGGGGCCAGCGCGGCAGGCAGCCGCTTGGCCTGGGCGTGACCTTCCTCGGTCAGTGCGGGGTCCGCGCGCCCGTCGGACGCGGTGACGAGCTCGGGCAGCGCGTGGCGGATCAGTAGCAGTTGCACGTCGATCAGCTTGCCAGCTCCCGTACCAGTGCCGCGATCTGGCCGGGCTGATCGATCATGGATTGGTGGTGCGCGGGACGCACGACGCGGAACGCGGCACCGAGGAACTCCGCGAATTGTCGCTGCATGCGGATCCACGCCGACCCCCACGGTGTCGGACGTCCGGTGTGGGCGGCGGCCACGACGACGGGTGCCGTCATCGTCGTGGTCTCGCGCAGCGCGGCCAGCTCCTGCGCCAGCGCCGGGTACGACGCGTTCTCGACGATCGAGGATTCGAGGTACGCCGGCTCACGGTAGATCCGTTCGACCCACCGGCGGGTGCCCGGCGCGATCCCGTCGGGGGGTGTCGAGTGGTTCAGGATCCGGCGGACCGTGGGGCCGAGGAGTCGTTGCAGCCCCACCCTGCTGGCCGTTCGGGCCACCCGTCTGCCCATCGTGACGCGCCATCGGGTCGGGATCACGCGGTGCGGATGGGCCGTGACGGTGGCGTCCAGCAGGATCACGCCGCCGGTTCGGTCGGGGTACAGCCGGGCGAAGGCCTCGACGTAGATGCCGCCGAGTGAGTGGCCGACGAGCACCGCGGGGGTGGTCACGGACAGCGCGTCGAGAACCTCGGCGATTCTCCCGGCCTCGCCGCGGGCGAACGGCCGCTCGGCGGACGGGGGACTGAAGCCGTACCCGGGGCGATCGATCCGCACCACGAGGCAGCTCCCGGACAGCAGCTCGGTCACCTCGTCCCAGTCGAACCAGTTTCCGCCCAGGCCGCCGTAGAGGACGACGGGTGGACCCTCACCGTCGACCACTACGTGCACTCCCGCGACCATTTCCCCAGGACGTTTCACGTGGAACCATCCCTTTCGGGGGTGACGTGAATCACGCTGAGTGCCACGAAGATCAGCCATCCACAGAAGGCGAGTAGCTGGACACGCTGGCCGAGCCCGAGCCAGGCGTCCTGTTCGCCGCGCAATCCCGCGGCCGTCAGCGTCCATATCGTGCCCCCGACGAACACCGTCGCCACGGCCACGCCGGTAATTTTCAACCAGGCCGGCCAGCCGTAGCGGAACGCGGCCAACAGGAACGCGAGGGACGACACCACGCCTCCCGTCGAGGCGGACGCGCTGGTCACGGCGTGCAGATCATGGGTGACGGGCAGGTGTCCGGCGGCCTCACGCGCGGCGCAGGCGGGGTTGTTGGTGGCCGCGCAACTCAATGGCAGGCGCGAATCCGCAATGGTCGCGAGTGCGAACACGATCAGCGCGATCCACCCGACCGCCGTCGCCCAGCCCTGCGAGTACCGCGACAGTCCGAGCACCCCGGCCACGGCGACGATGCATCCGGTCACCAGGTCGCCGGTCCGGAACCAGATTCCGTACGGCTGGTCCGCGGCGGCGAGTTCGCTCGCGTACCCCCGCAGCGGATCGATGCCGGTGTCGAGGACGAATTCGAGCAGCCACGACGCGTAGCCGACGGCGCCGAGGATCAGCAACGCCGCGACGGCCACCCGGCCACGGGAGGTCATTGCCTCGGCTTGGCCAGGGGGAACGCGAGGGTTTCACGGATGCTGCCGCCGGTGATGAGCATGACCACCCGGTCGACGCCCATGCCGAGCCCACCGGTCGGGGGCATGGCATGTTCGAGGGCCTGCAGGAAGTCCTCGTCGAGTTCCATCGCCTCCTCGTCACCGCCGGCGGCGAGCATCGACTGCTCGGTGAGCCGGTTCCGCTGATCCACCGGGTCGGTGAGTTCGCTGTACGCGGTGCCGAGTTCGACGCCCCACGCGACGAGGTCCCACTTCGCGGCGACCCCCGGAATCGTGGGGTGCGGCCGGGTGAGCGGTGACATCGACGTCGGGAAGTTGGTGTAGAACGTGGGGAATTCGGTGTAGTCCTCCACCAGGTGCTCGTACATTTCCTGCGCGACGGCGCCGGCGTCCCAGGTGGACTGGTACGGGATCTCGTGCTCGTCGCAGAGCCGTTGCAGTTCCGCGAGCGGCGTCTCGGGTGAGACGTCGACGCCGAGCTTCTCGGCGACCGCCTGGTGCATCGTCTTGACGGGCCATTCGCCGGAGATGTCGACTTCCACCAGCACGCCGTCGGGGCCTGGCCGCATGATGATCTCGCGTCCGTACGCCGCGATCGCCGCGGTCTGGATGAGCTCCCGGCACAGCACCATCATCTTCTCGTAGTCGCTGTGCGCCTCGTACGCCTCGAGGATCGTGAACTCGGGATTGTGTTTGAAATCGACGCCCTCGTTTCGGAAGACGCGGCCGATCTCGAACACCTTCTCCATGCCGGCTACGCACAGCCGCTTGAGGTACAGCTCCGGCGCGATCCGCAGGTACAGGTCCAGGTTGTAGGCGTTGATGTGGGTGAGGAACGGGGCCGCGTTGGCGCCGCCGTGCACCTGCTGCAGGATCGGTGTCTCCACCTCGAGGAAGCCGCGCCCGCCGAGCGAATCGCGCAGCGACTTCACGACGGCGCTGCGGGCCTCGAGCAGTCGGCGGGCATCGGAGTTGATGGCCAGGTCGACGTACCGCTGCCGGACGCGGGTCTCCGGGTCGGACAGGCCCTTCCACTTGTCCGGCAGGGGGTGCAGGCACTTGCCGGTCATGCGCCATTCGTTCGCGAGCAGCGACAGCGCGCCACGGCGGCTGTATCCGATGACGCCGGCGACCTCGACGAGGTCACCGAGGTCGAACTCGGCGGCGAACGCCCGGATGCGGTCGGTGCCCACCCGGGCCTCGTCGACGAGGATCTGGATGTCGCCGGACCAGTCCCGGACCACCGCGAACACGACGCCGCCGTAGTCGCGGATCCGGAGCAGGCGGCCCGCGATACGGACCGTCGTTCCCTCCGGCGACTCCACGGCCTCGGTCACCGTGTGGCTGGGCGGATACGCGACGGGATAGGGGTCGATGCCCTGTTCGGCGAGGCCGGCCAGTTTGTCGAGGCGGACGCGGACCTGCTCGGGACGTTTCGGGCCGGTCGCCGTCGGTGCGAGGCCTTCGCCCGGTGCGCTGCCGTCGGAGTGCAGTCCTTCGGCGGCGACGAGTGCGGCGGGGACCGCGGCGTGGGTGCCGGTGTGCTCGAGGGCGTCCCGGGTTCCGGAGCGGCCGAACCGGGGCAAAGTCACGAATCCTTCCGCGACGGCCGACGCGAATCCGACGCGCAGCAGTTCCCGGTTGTCCTCGAAGCAGAGGAACCGCGGCACCCATTCCGGCTGGTACTTCACGTTCGACCGGTACAGCGCCTCGAGCTGCCACCAACGGGAGAAGAAGACGAGGATCGAACGCCAGATCCGCAGGATGGGTCCGGCCCCGATGCGGGAGCCTTCCTCGAAGACGGAGCGGAACACCGCGAAGTTCAGCGACACCTTGGTGATGCCGAATTGATCCGAGGTGGTGGCCAATTCGGACACCATCAGCTCCACCACCCCGTTGGGGGACGTCGGCTTGCGTCGCATCAGGTCGAGGGAGACACCGGTCGGCCCCCACGGCACCAGCGACAGGATGCCGTCGATCTCGCCGTCCTCGGCGACCGCCTCCACCAGCAGGCAGTCGCCGTCGAGGCGGTCACCGAGCCGGCCGAGGGCCATGGAGAAACCGCGCTCGGTCTCGGTGTCGCGCCACGCGTCCGCGAGCCGGATGGTCTCGGCCATCTCCTCCGCTGGGACGTCCCGGTGTCTGCGGATCCGGACGGTGACGCCCTGACGCCGGACGCGGGTGACGGCTTGGCGGACCTGCCGCATGTCGCGTCCGCTGAGGTTGAATTCGCGGGTGCGGAGGATGGCTTCGTCGCCGAGCTGGAGCACGGTGAGACCGGCCTTGTTGTAGGCGGTGGCGCCGGTTTCGCTGGCGCCCATCACGGCGGTGGCCCAGCCGTATTGGGACGCGAGCGCCTGCCACGCCTCGATCGCGTGCGGCCACGCTTCCGGGTCGCCGATCGGGTCGCCGCTCGCCAGGCACACGCCTAGCTCGACGCGGTAGGTGATCGCCGCCTTCCCGCTGGGTGCGAACACGACGGCCTTGTCGCGGCGGGTGGCGAAGTAGCCGAGGGAGTCGTCCGCGCCGTACTGCAGCAGGAGCCCGCGCAACGCCGATTCGTCGTTGCCGGTGAGCGCGTTGTGGGAGCGCTGGGCACGGAACAGGGTGATGACGGCGGCGAGCAGTGCGATCGCACCGAACAGGCCGAGGAGGGTGTTGACGAATCCGTGTGGCCGCCCGGTGAATTGTTCGTTGTCGGCGGCGGCGAGCGCGGTCACGCGATTCAGCGCCCACAGGAAGCGTTCATTCGGCGGCAGGGTGCCGGGGAACAGTTCGACGAGTCCCCAGCCGAGGAGGGTGCCGATGGCGAGCCCGACGATGAGTACGCCGAGGGCTTTCCAGCCGGCGCCGCGCCGGACTCGGGTGTAGAACTCCGGGCGGGCAGCGATGAGGATGCCGATCAGCACCACCTGGACCACGGCGGCGACCATCGCATTCACGTTCTTGTCCGTGATGCTCACGATCACGTTGGTGATCAGGATCAGAACGAGATAGATCGTGAGCAGCCACCAGGCGATCCGCTTGCGGCTCGCGAGCGCCGCCGCGAGCAGCGCGACCACCAGAGCCCAGGACAGGCTGGTGTCGGGGGCGTCGAAGTAGTAGGTGTCGACGTATTCCCGTGGCACGTGCACGTAGTAGCGCAGCACCGGCGAGATGCTCCACAGGAACACGAGCACCGAGAAGACGCCCAGGATCAGTCCCGCGATGTGGGGAACCTTGTGCAGGCGCCCGTTCTTCGAGCCGAGGCCGGGGCGGGGCCGTGGTGCGGTGGGGACCGCCGCCTCGGACGCGTGGTGTGTCTCGGTGCTAGCTGACATCGAGCGTTTCCTTCCCGGCGAGAGATACGTACCGATCACGGGAGACAGGTGTTCCAGTGTTCAGTGTGAGCCGTCGGGCCGCGATTTGGGTCAAGAGGGAAGATAGAGGCATGTCCGACATCCACGACGCCGTCCCGATCCGCGACGAATCCATCCGTCTCGGCCAATTCCTCAAGCTCGCCAACCTCATCGAGTCGGGTGCCGAGGCGAAGGAAGTGATCGCCGACGGACTCGTGTCGGTGAACGGTGAGGTCGAGGTGCGGCGGGGGCGGCAGTTGCGGGACGGGGACGTCGTGGAGATCGGTGGGATGACGGCTCGGGTGAGTTCTCAGTCCTGACGGTGTGCGGTCGCGAACCTCTGCAGGAACAGCGCTTCGGCGACGGCGAGGTTCTCGATTTCGCTGGGATCCACACTTTCGTTGGGGGCGTGGATGAGGCAGCGCGGTTCCTCCACCCCGATCAGGGCGATCTCCGCTGTGGGGACGGCGGCGGCGAAGACGTTGCACAGCGGGATGGAGCCGCCCTGCCCGACGGTTCCCAGTTCCTTCCCGAACGCCTCCTCCATTGCCGCACCGAGGGCTGCGTAGCCGGGACCGTCGGTGGTGGCGCGGAACGGGGAGCCCACCGCTTCGCGTTCCACCGTCACCCGCGCATTCCACGGGGCGGCGTTCTCGAGGTGCGCGGCGAGGGCGTCCTGCGCCTTCTGCGGGTCCATTCCGGGTGGTACCCGCAGGTTGAGGCGCGCCGATGCGCGCGGCGAGATGGCGGCGGCCGAGCCGACCACCGGCGGGCAGTCGATGCCGAGGATCGTCAGGGCCGGCCGTGCCCACACGGCGTCGGCGACGGAACTCGAACCGGCGAGACCCACACCGTCGAGCACGCCGGCGTCGGTGCGGAACTGCGCCTCGGGGTAGTCGACCCCCGTCCACTTCTGGTCCGACTCGAGCCCGTCGACGACGGTGTTGCCGTCCGCGTCACGCAGGGTGGCGAGCATCTGGACGAGGGCGGCCAGCGCGTCGGGGGCGGGCCCGCCGAACATGCCCGAATGCACCTCCCCGGCCAGGGTCTCGACGTGGACCACGACGTTCGCGATGCCGCGCAGCGTTGTGGTGACGGTCGGGCGGCCGACCGCGGCGTTTCCGGTGTCGACGACGAGGATCATGTCGGCGTCGAAGAGTTCGGGCCTGGCCTCGACGAGGTTCTCGAGCCCGCCGGTGCCCATCTCCTCGGATCCCTCGGCGACGATTCTGATGCCGACGGGGAACGGGGTGCCGAGCGCGCGCAGCGCCAGCAGGTGCATCACGATATTGCCCTTGCAGTCGGCAGCGCCGCGCCCGTACCAGCGGCCGTCCCGCTCGGTGAGGGTGAAGGGGTCGGTGTGCCACAGCTTCTCGTCGCCGGGCGGTTGAACGTCGTAGTGGCAGTACAGCAGTACCGTCGGGGCCCCGTCGGGCGCGGGCTGATGTCCGACGACGGCGTGTGAACCGTCGGACGTCTCGAGCAGTTCGACCTGGCCGATTCCGGCCCCGATGAAGGCGTCCCGGACCCATTCGGCGGCGCGAACGCATTCCTCCGGCGGGAACTGCCGCGGATCGGCCACCGACCGCATCGCCACCAGTTCGGCGAGTTCGTCACGGGCCGCGGGCATCAGCCCGGCTACCTTGGAACGGATTTCGTCGGACATCGACGCCTCCTCGGGGTTCGCTCGGTTCTCGCCGGATCAGCGGACGACGACGCCGTCCTGATCGCTGTAGACGGTCTCGCCGGGATTGAACGTGACGCCGCCGATCTCGATCGGGACGTTCTTCTCACCGGAGCCGGTCTGGGTGCTCTTGCGGGGGTTGGTACCCAGTGCCTTGACGCCGATGTCGAGGGTCTTCAGGATCGCCGAGTCGCGGACCGCGCCGTTGACGATCACACCGGCCCAGCCGTTGTCGACGCCGCGTCCGGCGATGATGTCGCCGACCAGGGCGGTGTGGATGCTGGCGTCGCCGTCGACCACCAGGACGCCGCCGTTGCCGGGCTCGCCGAGGGTCTGCTTGACCAGCAGGTTGTCCTGGAAGCACTTGATGGTGGTGATGGGGCCGGAGAACACTTCACGGCCGCCGAACTGGATGAACTGCGTGTCGCAGCTCCGGATGTCGGGTCCGATCTCGTCTGCCAGGTCAGCGGTTGCCACGGGTTCAGTCATACGCGTCAGGATAGAGGGCCGGCGCTGGGAGAATGCGGGGCATGACCATTGCAGTGACAGGAGCCACGGGGTCGATCGGCGGCAAGGTGCTCAAGCGGCTCGGCGGCGGCGCCGGGGTCCGGCTGATCGGGCGGAACGCGCAGCGGCTCGAGCCGCTGGCCGAGCATTTCGACTCCGCGTTCGCGGTGGCCACGTATGCCGACGGTCCGGCGATGACCGCCGCGCTGGACGGCGTCCGGTTGCTGTTCCTGGTCTCGGGACACGAGAGCGCCACCCGCCGCGAGGAGCACCGCATCGCCGTGGACGCCGCCCGTGCCGCCGGGGTGGAGCGGATCGTCTACCTGTCGTTTCTCGGCGCGGCGCCCGAGTGCACGTTCACGTTCGGGCGCGACCACTACTTCACGGAGCAGCACATCCGGGAGACCGGGCTGAAGTACACGTTCCTGCAGGACAGCTGGTACCAGTCGATGATCCCGCTGATGGCCGACGATCAGGGCGTCATCCGGGGTCCCGCCGGGGACGGCCGGGTGAGCGCGGTCGCGCCCGACGACGTCGCCGATGCGGTGACGGCGGTCCTCACCACCGGCAACGGCGACCACGACGGCGTCACCTATCGGCTGACCGGGCCGGAGGCGTCCACCCTCGCGGAGGCCGCCGAGACGATCACGAGGGTGACCGGACGTTCGGTGCGGTTCGAGAACGAGACGCTGGACGAGGCGTACGCGTCCCGCGCCCACTTCGGGGCGCCGGATTTCGAGGTCGCAGGGTGGGTGACCTCGTACGCAGCGATCGCGGCCGGTGAGTTGGCGGTGGTGACGGGGGACGTCGAGACGCTCACCGGGCGGCCGCCGCAGACCTTCGCCGACTACCTGAACAGCTACACTTGACCCGTCCTGGCATAGCGAGCGGTAGATAGGTCTTTGATGGTCAGCTCATCCAAGGGTGCGACGCCCACCGAGGTCGGCAACGCAGCGGACTGGCGCCGCCTCGAACCCACGAAGTTGACGCCGATCCTCAGCGCCTCCCTCGACGCGTTCTACGAACACGGTTTCCACGGCACGTCGGTGCGTGACATCGCCCGCCGAGTCGGTGTCACGGTACCCGCTCTCTATTACCACCACGAGAACAAGGAGGCCGTTCTCCTGGCGCTCCTGGAGCTCTCCACCAGCGACGTCCTCGAGCGCGCCCACGCCGCGAGCGCCGACGGCGGCGACGATCCGGTGCAGCGACTCGCGAACGTCATCGAGGCGATCGTGCTGCGGATGACCATGCGATCCCGTCTGGCGGCGCTCGAGAGCGAGGTGCGCTACCTGAGCCCGGAGAACCGGCAGCGTTACCGCACGGTCCGCAAGGGTGTGGAGGAACTGGTCCTCGAGATCGTCAAGGAAGGCAAGAAGCGGGAGCTCTTCGACGTGTCGGATGCCGCGGAGACGACGCGGGCGCTTCTCGGTATGTGCCAGTCGATTCCGCGCTGGTATCACGCCGAGGGCAAGCTGACCCCGGACGCGGTGGCCCGCAAGTATGTCGAGATCGCGATGAAGACCGTGGGGTCCACCGAGGCTCCCGTCAAGCCGAAGAAGAGGCGCACCGCCGGCGTCTGACCGGCGATGCGTCTCGGCATGGTTTCGGTTGTCAGCTACCCAGGCCCAGCCCCGGTGACGCGACGGCGTCGAACTGCGTCGTCGTCTCGGCGGGTGTGCCGTTCGGTGGGGCGAAGGTGAACACGACGGTGTAGCGGCCGGCCTCGTGCGTCCGGATCGCTGCCGTCCCGGCACCGAGGGTGAGTGGGATGGTTCGCGTGTTCACGTCGCCGTCGGGCTCGGTGATTTCGAGTTCGACCGGAGTGGATCCGTCCGTGCCGGTCGGGGTGGGGGTGACCAGCGCGCCGAGCGTCACCAGGTTGTTGGCGTAGACGGTCCCGAGCGGCGGAACGACGGAGATCTGATAGGTGGTTGCGGCGGTTGCCGTGGGCGCCAGAGCAAGTGCGGCTGCTCCTGCCAATGCGGCAACGGTCAAGGTCCCTCGCGAGAAGTTCACACAATCCCTTCCTGTCGACGGTCTCTACGCGCAGCCACGTTACGGCAGAACCAGGTGATACCCGCCCCCATTCACCGTGTGTCCGAGAATAGTTCGAACACACGGCTTTCCGTCGATCACGCTGCCAAAGCGGTTCAGGATGCGGTGTTTTCCCGCGCGACCGTACCGTTGGTGTGCTGCACGGGGCAGGTTCTGGGGAAGGTGCCCAGTTTCTCCACTTCGTACCCGGTCGGGTAGCTGCGAATGTTCGGCAGGTCGCGCGCGAACTTGGGCACCGTGCGCACGGGATAGAACCGGACGAGGCGGGCGCGGGCCTTCAACGCACCCCGCGACAGAGTTCGCGCGAGGCGGGACGGCCTGCGGTAGGCGAACGCGTCGAGCAGCGGATCGTCCATGAGCGCCCAGGAGAATCGCTTGATCAGGGCGGCGGGCGCGAGGTTGTTCGGCGGGAACGTGCAGAGGAGTTCGAGCGTCGAGTCGGCGACGGCGCGGCCTCCCTCGTCGAAGAGGAAGTGTTCACGCTCGTAGTCGTCGAGGAATTTCTCGAACGCCTCGAACGTCTCGGGAATCTGCTTGATGCCCATGTACTTGCCGAGTGCACGGTAGTAGTTGGTGGACCCGACGATCTCGTTGCGGGTGAGTTTCCGCCAGCCGAAGTCGTCGATCCAGCGCACCGGGGTCACCACGAACGTCGACAGCACGTACCGCATGTCGTCATTGGAGATGTCGTAGGAGCCGTGCATCTGGTTCATCCGGCGGATCCCGGCGCGACCGGGATCGCTGGTGAGGCCGTGTTCGAGGACGGCGTCGAGGATCAGGCCGGTGTCGTCGTAGCGTTTCTGCACGCGCTCGGTGAATTCACCCGTCTCGAACAGCAACCGCCCGATGGTCGGCACGGCGTACGTCCGGAACAGCGCGAAGCTGAGGGCCTGGTTGATGTCCCAGGGAAATTCCTGCGTGCCGAGAATGCGAGCGATCTCTTCGTACTGCGTCTCGGGATCGAGTCGGTCGGTCCGGCGACGTAGATCGAAGCGTTTCATGGGTTTCACTTCCTGCAGCGGCTGTGACGGAGGTCCACGTGATTTAGCGATCGTTCAGACGACTCGACTGTAACGCCGTTCACAGTGCGACGCCAGAGTGGCATTATGCAAACACATGGCACGAAATTCACCGCAGACCGAACGCATCGTGATGCTCACGGAACTCCTGGCAGACGAGCCGGAGACGCCCCGGAGCCTCGCCGACATCGCCCGGCACCTCGGCGTCGCGAAGGCCACCTGCTATCCGATGGTCGTGGCCCTGACCGAGGCGGGCTGGCTCATCCGGCACCCCACCCGCAAGACCTACCGTCTCGGGCCCGCGCTGATCCCGGTCGGCCGCGCCGCCGAGACGGCCACGGACGTCGTCGACCTCGCGCGGTCGGTGATGCACGAACTGGCCGACGCGTCCGACATGGCGTCCATCGCGTTCGTGCAATCGGGCAGCGACGTGGTGGTCGCGGAGGTGGTCCAGCCGGTGGGGGGTCGCCGCGGAACCCTGGGCCTGCGGCTCGGTGACAAGGTGCTGCTCGCGCCGCCCATCGGTTCGGGGATCGCGGCCTGGTATCCGCCGGAGCAGCGCGAGGAATGGTATGCCCTCGGCGGGCAGAATCTCGGAGTCGAGGTGGACGTGCTGCGGGCGACGTACGAGCCGGCCCTCACGCGCGTCCGGGAGCGCGGATACGCGATGGAATGCATGGAGCAGCAACAGCATTCGCTCGCGGATGCCGTGTCGGAACTCCGCGGTCGCGGTGTGGGCGGGCACCGCTCGACCGTCGCGCTGCGGGAGGCGCGCAAATTGTTGTCGGCGGATGCGGTGGTCGGTGACATCGACCCGGAGGGCAGCTATCAGCCGCTGTCGATCAATGCGGCGGCCTTCGACCGTGACGGTGAACCCGCGGTCGTGCTGTGCGTCGCCGACGCGTCCCGGCCGATGTCGGGTGTGCGCACGGCGGAGATCGGTGAATTGGTCCGCGACGCCGCGGCGCGGGTGACGGCCGCCATGCACGGCCGCCACCCGTGAGTACTTGGTCAACCGGGGGCGGTTGACCAAGTACTCACAAGCTATTTCAGTTCGGCGAGGACGGTGCCCTGGGTGATGGCGGCGCCGGGTTCGACGGCGAGGCCGGTGACGACGCCGGCCTTGTGGGCGTTGACGGGGTTTTCCATCTTCATGGCCTCGAGGACGGCGATGAGGTCGCCCTCGGCGACTTGTTGGCCTTCTTCGACGGCGACCTTGACGACGGTGCCCTGCATGGGGGCGGTGACGGCGTCACCGGAGGCGGCGCCGCCGTGAGCGCCGCCGCGGGTGCGGGCCTTGGGCTTCTTGCGGACCGCCCCGGCCGCGGCACCGGCGCCGGTGCCGAGGGTGAACTGGCCGGGCAGGGACACCTCGACGCGGCGGCCGCCGACCTCGACGACGACGTTCTGCCGGGGCCCGGTCTCGTCCTCGTCGATCGGCTGGGTGCCGGTGAACGGTTCGATCTGGTTGTCCCATTCGGTTTCGATCCACTTGGTGTAGACGTCGAATGAGGTGCCGTCGCCGATGAAGGCGGGGTCGGAGACGATGGCCCGGTGGAACGGGATGACCGTGGCCAGTCCTTCGACCTGGAATTCGGCGAGGGCGCGGCGGGCGCGGGCCAGGGCCTCGTCGCGGGTGGCGCCGGTGACGATGAGTTTGGCGAGCATGGAGTCGAACTGGCCGCCGATCACCGAGCCGGTTTCGACGCCGGAGTCCATCCGGACGCCGGGGCCGGTGGGGGGCACGAACTTGGTGACCGGGCCGGGGGCGGGCAGGAAGCCGCGGCCGGCGTCCTCGCCGTTGATGCGGAATTCGAAGGCGTGGCCGCGGGGGGTGGGGTCCTCGGTGAGGTCGAGGTGTTCGCCGTTGGCGATCTTGAACTGTTGCAGGACCAGGTCGATGCCGGCGGTTTCCTCGGTGACGGGGTGTTCGACCTGCAGGCGGGTGTTGACCTCGAGGAAGGAGACGGTGTCGCCCTGGACGAGGTATTCGACGGTGCCGGCGCCGTAGTAGCCGGCCTCTTTGCAGATGGCCTTGGCGGAGGTGTGGATGCGGTGGCGTTGGTCGTCGGTGAGGAACGGGGCGGGGGCCTCCTCGACGAGTTTCTGGAAGCGGCGTTGCAGGGAGCAGTCGCGGGTGCCGGCGACGATGACGTTGCCGTGCTGGTCGGCGATGACCTGGGCTTCGACGTGGCGGGCCTTGTCCAGATACTGTTCGACGAAGCATTCGCCGCGGCCGAACGCGGCGACGGCCTCGCGGGTGGCGGAGTCGAACAGTTCGGGGATTTCCTCGATGGTGTGGGCGACCTTCATGCCGCGCCCGCCCCCGCCGAACGCGGCCTTGATGGCGACGGGGACCCCGTATTCCTTGGCGAAGGCGACGACCTCGTCGGCGTTCTTGACGGGGTCCTTGGTGCCGGCGGCCATCGGGGCCTTGGCCTTTTCGGCGATGTGGCGGGCGGTGACCTTGTCGCCGAGGTCGCGGATCGATTGCGGGGAGGGGCCGATCCAGATCAGGCCGGCGTCGATCACGGC
The DNA here is from genome assembly GCF_048381435.1 of Rhodococcus mengyinensis. Classification (NCBI taxonomy): domain Bacteria; kingdom Bacillati; phylum Actinomycetota; class Actinomycetes; order Mycobacteriales; family Nocardiaceae; genus Rhodococcus; species Rhodococcus mengyinensis. The sequence goes on from NZ_JBLWIT010000116.1 coordinate 159,774, forward strand.
CTGCGCGAAGTCGGCGTTCTCGGAGAGGAAGCCGTAGCCGGGGTGGATGGCGTCGGCGCCGGACTTGGCGGCGGCGTCCAAAATTTTGTCGAACACCAGGTAGGACTCGGCGGAGGTCTGCCCGCCGAGGGCGAATGCTTCGTCGGCCAGGCGCACGAACGGGGCGTCGGCGTCGGGTTCGGCGTAGACGGCGACGCTGGCCAGGCCGGCATCGGCTGCGGCCCGGATCACCCGCACTGCAATCTCACCGCGGTTCGCGACGAGCACCTT
>NZ_JBLWIT010000117.1:0-108520 GCF_048381435.1 Rhodococcus mengyinensis
TTTACCGACCGCGGACGCCCGGATACGCCTTTGACCTGCGAGTATGCGTAGTTTACATGTTCGCGATGATGGCTTGGGTTTGGCGGCGCGGCGTGTCGGATCGAGTTTTGCGCGTAGGGGGCCGGGTTGGTCGAATCCCGAATTCGTCCCGCGAAGATGGTTCGGGATTGCGGGGAGTTCGACGGTCTGGCAGGTGGGCGGATCAGAGCGTGCCGGAGTGGTGATCATGGGCGAGTCCGTGCATCGGCCAGTTGTGCTTCGAGGTCGGCGATTCGCCTGTCTTGGAACCGCAGGTTGGAACGCGCGGCTGTCAATCGCTCGTCGAGGCCGCGGTTGTCGCCGGCGAGTTGGTGGACGCGTTGTTTGAGCGTGGTGTTCTCGGTGGTGACGCGCTGGATGGATTCCTCGGTCCATTCGGCTTCCAGGTCACGGATGCGGCCGAGGAGTTCGCCGATGCGGGTGCGTTGAGTCAGGATTTCGGTGTTGGCGGACTTGAGTCCGTGCTCGGCGTTGAGGGCCCGCTCGCGCCAGGTCGCCTCCTGCCGATCGTCGGGTTCGTCGCGAGGTTGGTGATGTTGTTCGCCTGCTGCGGCTTTCGCTGCGTCGATCGCGGTTCTGGCCTCGGCGTTGGTGTAGAGAAACGTTCGAGAAACTCGTGCGTGGCGGGCGACGGCGGCCGTGCTGACGGGGGTTCGTTCGCGGCGGAGCCGGGCGATGGCGTCGTGGACGCGGTCCACGGCGGCTTGGGTGGCGCGTCGGCGGGAGGCCAGCGCCGCGGCGGTGCGTGGCTGAGCCGGGGTGCTCATGCGTCGGTTTCTCCTTCGCTGTGGTCGTTCTCGGCGTGCGCGGCATCGGTGAGGTCGGCGGCGCGGAAGGCGACCGTCCAGACGCGGTGGAAGTAGTCCTGGGGTTTGCGCAGGTCGACCGCGAGTGCCTGGTCGAGGAGGCCGAGCCCTGCCAGGGCTTTCTCGAGTCCGTCGATGGCGCGGGCGGTGGGTTCGAAATGTTGGTGCAGGTAGTCGGCGGTGGCGTCGTCGGGTGCACCCTCGGCGAGTTGCCGCCATTGCTCGCGTTTGCGCCGCCAATACAGCAGGTCCGCGCCGGACAGGACGAACTTGTCGCAGTTGTGGCAGTCCAGGTTCCAGGGGCAGCTGCCGCCGTCGACGACGGGCTGGAAGGTGCAGAACCCGCCCTCGGCGGGGGTGCTGCGCCGCGACAGGTCGACCGCCAACGCCTGCGCCTGCTCACGGGTCATGGGTGTAGCGTCTCCGGCGAGGAATTCGCCGGGGCTGACCGCGCCGGGACCGGCGACCCAGACGTGCGCCAGCACCTCCTCGAGGTCTGAATTCGACAGGTGCACATAGTGTTCGGCCATTCGGTCGCTGACCTGACCCAGGTAGGTGCGGATGTGGGTGAGGGACGCGCCGGCGCGCAGCAGATTGGTCGCCAGGGAGTGTCTCGCCTGGTGGGGAACGGCAGGGCCGATGTCGAGGGAGTCGACCCATTCTTTGAACCGGCGGTGGAACCATTGCCTGCTGATCGACATGCTGCCGTCGGGGTTGAGGCGGGTGGCCGGGAACAATGCCATGCGTGCGCTTTCGGTGTCGGTGGGCCGGCGGCCGTGTTCGGCGATGAACCGGTCCATGGTCTTGCGTTTCCGCTCGGCGAGCAGGTCGTGGAGTCGTTGGGGGATGCGGATGGCGGCGTCGTAGTTGCCGACCTTGGTCTGGTCGTGCCAGAACATCGGCAGTCCGCCGTAGCGGCCCAGGCAGTCCCATCGGACGCCGACCACCTCGCCGATGCGGCGGCCGGTGATGACGGTGGTCTCCCAGATGTCGCGTAGTCCGCGGTCGAGCGGATCATGGATGTCGGCGAGGCGACGCAGGTTGTCGGGGTCGGCCAGGGCCCGGGCGACCTCGTCGGGGAACGGGCGGCGTGGGGTTCGCCCGGTGGTCGCTCCGGCGGTGGGGACGGCGACGATGAATTCGCGGCGCAGCCCGATCCGGTCGGCGCTGCCGTCGTCGAGGGCTTCCCGCAGTATCTTGCGGACGGCGTTGAACACCAGTGACCGTGTCGTGGTGGTCACGGTGCTGGCCGACCCGTCGGGGCGTTTCACTGCCAGCGACGCCAGGCCGTCGCGTTCGCGGCGGCGTTGGTCGGCGACGAACCGGCGCATGTGCTCGGTGCCGAGCACTCGTGGGTCGTGGCCGCCGTCCGGGGCGTCGATCTCGAGAAACGCTCCCAGTTCCACTGCTGCCCTGCGGGTTGCGTCGAACACGCCGCCGGTGCGGGGGCAGCGCGCAGAGGCCAGCAGGCCGGCCAGGTGGTCCCAGGTGAGGTCGCGCAGCCAGCGTTGGCCGATGTCGGTCAGATCGAAGTGGCTGCCCCGATGCGGGAACCGGACCCCAAAGTGATCGGTTTCGAGGAACCCGGCGTCCTTGGTGTCGGCCGGGGTGAAGTAGACCAGCCGCAGCTCGCGTTGCACTTCCTTGATGATCGCCGCGGCCGGTACCGGGGCCTCACCCGCGCTGCGGTCGAAGTCGGTCAGGGTGTCCAGTTCCAGGGCGCGGCAGGTGGTTACCAGCGAGCGGATCCATCCGAGATCCCAGCGTTGGGGCCGGGCGCGCCGGGCGTGGATGAAAAGGCCCCACTTGAGCTCCGCGCGCACCAACGGCCGCAACCCGAGCAGGTTGATCTGCCCGCGGAACGGCGGCGCTGCCGCGGCGGCGCACCACCGTCGGAATTCCTGCTCGTCGTCGTAGCCGACCGGGACCCGCCGGCCGTTGTTCTCGTAGCGGTGCCACCAGCTGCGCGGCAGTGCCGCGCCGCCGGGCTTGCCGTCTCGGGTGTAGCGGGCGCCGTGGCGAGAACACAGTCCCAACGGTGAGTCCGCCCGGTTGCCACACACCACCACCTGGCATGGCCCGTATCCGGGCAGCGCCTGCTGCCCGGTCAGCCACGTCTCGAAGTCGCAGCCTGCGCCTTCCGCCTTGCGGTCGCGGAGCCAGCGCATCGAGTGCGCTCGGCACAATTGTTGATCGGTCTGGGCGACCGGGCGGTCCGGACAGAGCCGACACGCGGCGTCGGCGACCCGGACGTGACGTGCCAATCCCGTCGCCGCGCTCAGGAACGCGGCCTTCCCGACACCATGTGCCCGCTCACGCGCCCACTGCTCACGATGCTGACCACACAGATCCAGGCCAGCGCTGGCGGGCCGCTCACAGTCGGCGACAAGACATTCCCACCGATAAACCGGATGACCCGGCGGAACCTCGATCACGTCGGGACGGAAGATCGGGTCGAACGACGGGCCGTTGATCAGCGCGGTCAGGATCTCCAGTCGGTCACGGCCCTCCCGGTCGTCTGGCTGTGTGAGGGCGGCCGGCAACAGTCCGATCGGGGCGTTCACCGCTGCCCTCCCCAGACCTGCCGCAGCGCTGCGTCGAATGCCGGGTCGTGCACGTCGATATGCCCGTAGACCTCGCCGACCATCGCCGCCGATGCCCAGCCGCCCGCGTCGCGGGCGATCAACAGGTTGCCCTTCGAGGCGTCGAGCACGGCACTGGTGAAGGAGTGCCGGAATTGGTGTGGTCGCACCTTTCCCAGTCCCGCGCGGTCTCCGGCCCGCGCCAGCATCCGGCGAGCGGCCACCGGCGCCCACGGCCGCCCCGCCGCGGCGCCGTGCAATTGCACCAGCAGCATTCCGTGATCTGTTCCACCACAAGGGTATTCGCCGGTGATGTAGTCGAAGTAGGTGTGGATCATCGCCGGGCTGACCCGCTTGACCAGGCCGCCGGTGATCACGCCGTCGTCGACGCGCCACGGATGCTTCGTCTTGGCCTCGGCCCGGTTCGGATTGTCCGGCCGGTGACACACGTGCAGGTGCGGTGCCCGGCACTGCCCGCAGTCCGCATCCTCGCGCAGATGCAGGTCGACCAGATGCAGCCCGCACAACTCACCGATCCGCAAGCCGGCATCTCCAAGCCAGGTCACCACCATGGCGTCCCGCGCCGAATTCATCACCGGCAGAAGAGCGTCCCGCGCCCCGTCCGGCAGCATCTTCGGATGTCGCCGCCGCGGCCCGGTCGGCGCCAGCGGATTCGCCGGCAGCGATGTCGCAACATGCCCCAGAAACGAGCGCCGCCGGTCCGCCCGGGTCGGCAGTCGGCGTTTGTCCAGGCCCGCGCCCAACTCCGGATTCATCCCCAGCGCGGCCTGATGCAGGTAGAACCCCTTCACGCACGCCGCCGCGGTCGTCAGTGCGGCATGCCCGTACGGGCGTTTGCCGACCCGCCACGGCTCGCCCAACGGCATCGCCACCTCGGCGCCGACGATGCCCATGTACCGCTCCAGATCCCGCAGCACCACCTTGTCCAACGTCAGGCACTCGCGTTCCAGCCAGCGCAGATGATCCACCAACAAGTAGGCATACGTCCGCTGCGTGCCCGACCCGTCGAAACAGCGCAGGAACCGGTCCGCCTCCCGATGCTCGCGCCCGTCCGGCCAGACGATCGTCCACGATCGCCGCCCGCCGGCGCGGTCGATCCGCTGAACCCGGAGGTCCCCGACCACCATTCGCAACACCACACGCCCTCCAAATCTCGACCCGAACATGACGGACATCCCGATCCGTGGTCGGTAAACAACCACGGGATGTCGGTGAAGTCACGCAGGACGAACGGCGTGTACGGATATATCTGCGGTCGGTAATGTCGAGAAACAGGTAGTCACAGCCGGTTTGCTCGAACGAGAACCCGACGTCCTTGGAGTCGGCGTTGATCTTCTTCTCGAGCTTGTCCTGCCACCGCTTCTTGGCCTTCTCGATCTCCTTGATCGTGTTCTGTCCGGTAGCGGCCTCGCGGGCTTCCTCGAGCTTGGTGATCTCGTCGGCGATGTAGGCGGCCTGGGTGTCGACCGAGCACTGCATCTTGGTGAAGGCCGGCTCGGGGACGATCACCAGATCCCAGTCCTGGGAGGCCGATTGCGCCATGAACAGTTGCCGGTCGGCGCGAGATTTGAAGTCGTCGCCGACCAGCACCCGGGCACCGGGATAGGCGTCGGCGACCTCGCGGCCCCACTGGTCGATGAGGTGGTTCGGGACCACCACCCAGGGCTGTTTGATCTGCCCGAGGCGGCGCATCTCCATCGCGCACATCGTGATCGACCAGGTCTTGCCGGTGCCGACGGTGTGGTCGAGGAGCACCGACGGTTCGTTGATCTGCCGCACCGCGACGGCGGCCTGGTGCGGATGCGGTGCGATCCGCAGGCCGGGGAAGGTGCGGCCCTGCCCGTTGTAGGCGGGGTCGACGAAGGAGTTGAACCGGTCGTTGAACACTCGGGTCAACTCGGCGGTGCGGGCCGGGTCGTTGAACAGCCAGTCCCCGAACGCCGTTTCGAGCATCTCGGCCCGCTGTTGCAGTTCCTCGGTGAGCTCTTCGTGGAACCGCGGCTTGGGGGAGTGCTCGAGTTCGGCCTCGGTCTTCAGCACCCGGATGGGCTGGTTGTTGGCGATCTTCTCCAGCAACGACAACCCGTCGACGCCGCGCCGGTCCCCGGCGGTTTCGTACGGCAGCCCGTACGGGTCGGTGTACTGGTCGCCGGCGATCGTGAAGTCCCAGGAGGCGGTGATGGGGGAGTACTCGACCGCGATGCGGGTGTCCGGGTGCACCGAGAACGCTTCCCGGATGAACTGCGCGTACATCGGGGTCGGCACCCAGTTCGCGCCGGGGCGGACGGTGATGTTGGTCGGATCCAGATCCGCCGGGATCACCTGCCGCAGTGCGTCGACCGCGCCGGTGTAGAGCTGCGGGTCCTGTCTGGCGGCGGCTTCGGTGGCCGCCAACTTCTCCCGCACGTTTCCGGACAGGAACCTCGGGGCCGGGATCAGCTCGGTCGGGTCTTCCGGGTTGGGGAAGACCAGCCCGGCGAGTTGGTCACGGGCGGCGTCGATGTCGATGCCCACCAGCCCGGAGATCCGGTCCAGGTCGACCTGCCCGGTCTCGTCCAAGCTGACTGCCAGCGCTTCGGCGACGTCCTGGGCGGTTTCCGCTCGCTGCGGCGGGGTGATGACGTCCTCGGTGAAGATCTTCGACTTCCGCGCCTGCTGGGTGTCCTCGTCGAAGATTTCGATGCTGCGGACCAGCTGGATCGCCGGGTCGTAGCGGATGGCGCCCTCGAGGTGCCGCATCTTCTTCCACGGCGGGTTCGGCTCGGATGCCTCCGCTAGCAGCCGGGCGGCGACGTCCTCGGGCAGTGCCCCGGTGACCGGGCCGGTCTCGTCGCCGTTGTTGGTCCGCCACTTCTTCTCCAGGTCGGCGAAGCGTTTGTCGATGACCTTCTGCGTCGCCGGGCCCGGAGTGACCCAGGTGAACCGGTTGAGCGCTCCGTACTTGCGCGCATACCCGTCGTACTGGCGGTTCAGCTGCGCCCGCAGCCGGTTCTTGGTGTCCTCGTCGCCGCCGGTGCGCTGGGCGTCGACGAGGTCGGTGACCGTGCCGGCCATGGCGAGCGTGGACTTCCACTGGGCGGTGCGGGCCTTGTCGATCTTCGACGGCACCGGCATCCACCGGCCGCCGAGGGAGAGCTGCTCGAACATCAGGGTCTCGTCGTTGAACCGCACCGATCCCGGAACCTCGGTGATCGCGGCTTCTTCCGCAGTGACCAGCCCGGCCTGATCGAGCATCGGGTCGGCGGCCGGCTGTTCGGCGTCCTGCCCGAGCCCCGCCCTCTTCGCGGTGTCGACGATGGAGCTCAGCCGGTCACGGACCTGGGTGGCCAACGGGCGGGACGGGTCGGCGGTCACCTTCAAGGTGGCCGCCGAGTACATGCCCGACCCGACCCCGAGTTCGCCGAGCACGTTCTCCGGGTGGGCCAGGAAGTAGTCGTTGACCTGGATCTCACCGCCTGGCAGTTCAGCCTTCGAGGTGGTGATCCACTGCTCGGTCGCCGTTGCCGGTGCGCGGCCGGCCTCGCGGCGGCGGAAGATCAGCAGGTCGGTGACCACATCGGTACCGGCCTGCCGGTCGAATGCCTTGGTCGGCAACCGCAGTGCGCCGACCAGGTCACCGAGTTCGGCGATTTCCTCGCGGGCCTTGGTCCGCTGGGCGTCGGAGGTGAAAGCGCTGGTGATGACCGCGACGTAACCACCGGTTTCGGTCAGTGCCAGGGACTTGCGGAGGAAGTGGTTGTGAATGGTCAGCCCGGACGGGTTGTGCAGCGGGTCGCCGACCGCGAAGTTGCCGAACGGGACGTTGCCGATCACCGCGGTGAAGGCGCCCTCGTCGGGGGAGAACTTCTCGAATCCGTGGCCCCGGATCTGGTGCCCCGGATACAGGTGGTGTGCGATCCGGGCGGTCATCGGGTCCAGCTCCACCCCGACCATCCGGGTGCCCTTCGGGGCGTGACCGATGAAGTTGCCGGCCCCACAGCCCGGTTCGAGGACCCGGCCGCCGGTGAACCCGGCTCTGCCCAGCGCAGACCACATCTCGGCCGCGATCGCCGGATCGGTGTAGTGGGCGTTGAGGGTGGAGGCGCGGGCGGCGTCGATCTCCGGCGGGGTCAGCACGGCGGAGAGGTCGGTGCGGAGCTCGTCCCACTCCGGCTTGCGCTTGTCGAAGATGTCCGGGACCGCACCCCACCCGGACCAGGCGGCAAGGATCCGCTGTTCGGGCGGGGTCGCTGCCCGGTTTTCGTCGCCGAGCTGGTGCACCAGGCGGATCGCGTCGATGTTCGCCCGGGCGCGGGCCTTTGCCCCGGACGGGGCCAATACCTCGGCGCCGAGGACGAAGTTCGCGGCCGTCGCCTCCGACCGGTCCGGGACCGGCAGGGCGGCGACCGGCGACGCGTCGGCTGCGGGTTCGTTCTCGGTGTCCCGCACGGCGTGGTCTCGGGTGTCGTGCTCACCGGTGATGCTCGCGGTGACCTCGGTCGCCGCAGCCGACTCGGTGCGCCGTCCGGTGCGGGCGGCGGTGATCGCCTCGGCGAGGGTTGCCGTGATGACCGGTTCGGCGTCGCCGCGGCTGACCTGCCAGTCCTTGGTGCGCCACCGGTAATTGACCTGCGCCCGGTCCTGGCCGGGTTCGCCGACAAGGTATTCCGAGTCCCGCAGCGCCTCGAGATCTGCCGGTCCGGTCGCCGCGGTGAACAGGTCGTCGGGCTCACGGGCGCTGGTGTGCAGGGTGTCGAACGCCTGATGGGCGATGTCCAGGCGCAACAGCTCCGAGGTGTCGAGTCCGTGGGCGCGGCAGGCTGCCGCCAGGTCGCGGTGGTCGCGCTCGAACTCGGTGAGGACGCGGCCGCGCAGCTCCCGGCAGCCCTGCGAGGTCAAGAACCCGGTCCGGTTCAGGCTCGGGTGCAGCGATGTTGCGGCCGCGGCAAACACCTCGTCCTGGCTCAGTGCCCGCCCGGTGATCTCGGCGAACCGGCCGCGGGCCTGTTCGGCAGTAAGGCCTTCCCGGACCGGGCCCGCGCTGGTGTCGCGGCCTGAGGTCGTGGTGCGGCGCACCGCGGGCAGGTGATGCCCGCCCCACAACTCTCGGCTGTTACCGCCGTCGGTGGTGACCTCCCACACGGGGGTGCCGGTGTGCAGGGTGAACCGGTGCACCTGGGTGCGGGGACGGCCCGTCGCCACGAAGGTGTTGATGTCGCGGGCGAGCCAGTCGGTGGCCTTGTCGCGGTAAGTGTCCCCGAGTGCGCCCAGGAGCGGGCCCCGGACCTCGGCGGTGAGCCACTGGTGACCGCCGTGGTCGTCGATCACCGCTGCGAGGTCCGGGCGGCCGGTGAGGCGGTCGGCGAGGTCTGCGGCGGCGGCCTCGAGGACGACGCTGGTCCGTTTGCTCACCAGGGTGCTCGCCGCCAAGGCCACCACCAGCGGGTCCTGACGTAGCTCGCCCTGGGCCCAGTCCCGCCACTTCTCGACGTCGGCGGCGCGGTCGTCGATGCTCCCGGCCGCCTGCCACGCGCGCAGGCTGGCGTCCGGGATCAGAACCCGGGCGCCGGCGGCCGCCTGCTCGGCCTCGGCCACGACGGCGTCATCGGCGCCGTCGAGCATCAGGGCGGTGTGCACGCGCTGGGCATCGAGCCAGGCGTGGATCTTCTCCCGGTCCGGGATCTCGTCGCCGGCCTCCACGACAGCCTCAGGCGCGTCCGCCGCGGTGGCCGTGACCTCGGCGGCCGCCACGTCAGCCTCGACGGCCGGAGCGGCCTCCGGTGCGGGTGCGGCCAGCTCGGGGGAGGTCTTGACCGCCTCGTGGACCGTGTCGAGGGTGGCGGCGATGTTGTCGTGCAGCCAGTGCGCCGCCGCCTGGTACTGCGGGTCGGCGGAGTCGACGGACAGCAGCCAGTCGCTGACGGTGTGGTTGAGCAGCCGGTGTCGGCCGACGCTGAGGAAGTCCTCGGGTCGTCGCCGCAGCACCTGCAGGCGGGGGTGGGTGACCATCTCGGCCTGGAGGTCGGTGAGGACCTCGTCCTCACGTTCGCGCGCCCACTCGGTTCGGGCGCCGTTCCAGCCGCGGTTCCAGTCGGTGAAGATCTGCTCGGTGCGTGGGTCACCGACCGGGACGCCGTCGAGCGCGGCGCGGACTCGCGGGTCCGCCGCCGGAATGGGGGCTCCGCCGCTCAGGCCGTGTTCGGTCCAGGCGGCGCGGCCGATCTGCCGCCAGTCCACCGGATCGGTGCGGTGGCTGTTGGCGTGCACCCGGGTCAGGGTGTCCTCGACCAGTTGCTGCCGCTCGGTTTCGGTTTCGGGGCCGGCGGCGGCGGTGACGGTGTCGATCGCCTGCTGCACCGGCAGTGCGGCGGTGAACTGCTCGGCCGGGCCGATTGCGGCTTCGGCGACGGCCGGGTCGGCTTCGAGTGCGGTGACCGCGGCGTCGGCGGCGGTGCGGTCGCGATTGTGCTGCGCCCAGAGGCGGGCGGGCAGCTGTGCGGCGGCAGCCTGCCAGTGCGCCGGGTCGTCGAGAGCGGCGCGGGCGACGGCCGCGACCTGCGGGTCCTCGCTCACCACCTGCTCGACCAGACCGGCCTGCACCTCGTCATGGGCGCGGCGCATGGCCCAGGACGTGAACTGCTCAAAGGTGTTCGACTGCGCTCCGGCGGCCAGGTTGAGGTCCTCGTCCGCCATCACCTGCCCGGTGATCTCGTCGAGCAACGCGGTGACGTCCTCGGCGGGGGCGGTGGGTTCGCGCTGGGCGGTGAACTCGGCAACCAGCTCCCGCAGCGGCCGCCGACCCGCGAGGTTCTCCGTGTCCGGTGCCGGGGTGGGCGTTTGCGGTGGTCGGTGCTCCCGGTCCGCCTTCTGTGCCGCGAGGTGGTCGCGGATCAGCGCGGAGCGCTCACGTGCCTGCCCCGGCGACAGCGGCGGTCCGGTGTGCTCGGCGCGCTCGTCCCGCGCCCGTTGCGATTCCGCTTCGGCCAGGATGCGGGCGATCTCCGGATCAGAGGCGTCGGCGACCTTCCCGGACCGGGCGCGCAGCATCTTGATCTGCTCGTCGGCCCGGCCGATCGTCAGGTCGTCGGCCCGGCCGATCGTCAGGTCGTCGGGCAGTCGCACCGGCAACCCACGCCTACGCCGCAAGGTGCGCAGATACGACTGCTGGCGGTCGGTCGCGGGCCGATCCCGCCAGGTCCGGCGCGGCGGCCGTACTCGGCTGACCGCGGCGACATCCACCCCGTCGACGTCGTAGCCGGCATCAGTGCACACCTGCCGGGCACGCTCGGCCGCGTCGCGGGCCTCGTGAGCATCGGCCGACACCCGCTCGACCCGGGCCGCCATCCGGTCCGCGGTCGTGGTCAGGTCCTCGATCAGCTCCGGATCGGTGCCCAGCAACGCCGCCTCGGCGACCTGAGCCTGGACCTGTTTGGTGGCCTCGCGCAGGGTCCGGACCTTCTGCCGCAGCGCGTCGGCGTCCCGCTGGGCGCGGGCGTAGGCGATGAGCTCCGCCGGGACTACACCACTCGGTTCCCCACGGCCTTCGACGCCTTGATCTGCTCGTCGATCATCTGCGCCAGCTCGTCGGCCAGCGGGTCCGTTGCCGTCAGCGGTGTTGTCTCGTTGTCCTCCATCCGTTGCGCGATCAGCGCCGCCGCGTACCCCTGGAACGCGTCCGGTTCGCTCGGCCACACCCGGTCGACCACCTGCCACGCCAACGGCGGGATCTCCACCATCGACGTCCGCCACCGATCCGGGTCGCGGGCCTGGCGCTTCGCCGCGATCTCCGCCTCGATCCGCTGCTCGATCTTCAGCTCCCGGGCGATCTGCTCCTCGCTGATCTCCGGCACCTGCGAGTACAGCTCCTCGGTCAGCACTGCCTCCCTGCTGTCGTGCTCGGCCTGCGCGATCAGCTGATGGGTCGTCATCACGTCCGGATCCTGCCCCGGATGCTCGGCCTTCCAATTCCGCACCAGATACCCCTGGCCGCCCCCGACTCGCTGCACCACCAGCTCCGAGAGCCGCGCTGCCTCCTCGTCGAACTGCGCCGTCAACTGTGCCTCCGTCGCGCCCGGGTCCACGCCCAGATGCTCCCGCCAGATCCGCTCCACTTCCGCGCGAATCGTCGGATCGAACTCCGCCATCGTCGTTTCCTCCCTGGATGATGTGCTCGCTGCGTTCGCTCAACCGTCTGGCCCCTCTCATGCGCTGCCACGCGAAGCGTGACCTTCCCGTGCGCCCATTCGTTGGACACAAAGCACATGAAGCCTATGACGGATTTCGCGAAAGTACTTGCAGCACAAAGTTGTTAAAGTTCTACAACTTTGCCTGCGGCCTTCCCTCAGGCGGCGCCGGCGGCCGCCGACCGAGGCGCAGCCGGAGCCGTGATCTTCTGGTTGACCAGCATGTTGAGCGAGACACCCTGTTCCTCGGCTTCGATCGCCAAGGTCCGGTGCACCTGCGGGGAAGTACGCACCATGAACTTGCCGCTGTAGGGACGGTCCGCGATCGGGACCGGTGGTTGCTCGCCGGTCAACGTCATGTCCTCGAGCACTTCACGGACGACGCCGATGACACCGTCGAGTGCCTCGGCCTGCGTTTCCGCCAGCCAGGACAACGACGGGAATTCGGCGACGGCCCCGACGAACTCGCCGTCGTCTTCCGACCAGGTCACCCGATAGGTGTAGTGCGATGCGTCAGCCATTGTCAGCCTCCTTCGTGAGCTTGTCGTATGCGATGACGACTTGGCCGACCTGACTGGTCCGCCTTGCCGCCGCTGCCTTTTTGGATGTTCACTCGCGGGTCGCCCGCCCACGGCATCTTGAACACCGCGTGCGAGGTGCCGCGCTGCCGCGGTTCCCCGAAGATGTCGCAGCAGAAGTTGAACAGCTCGGTATACGTCACGCTCTGCGGACTCGCCCTCATCCTCGCGATCAGCTTCGCCTGCTTCGACATACCCGGATGGTATCACCCGCGATACTATAGAGATAGGCGTTGAGAGCTGTGAGAGAGAAGTCAGCGTCCTTCGACGTCGGGCAAACACACCGAAACTCCACTGGTCAGGAGTATCAGCGAGTGGTATCGCCGCTGTTACCCGCGCCGGAAGAGCGATCGGATGGTGGCGGCGAGCCGCTCGGTCGCGGGGCGCGGTGGTGGGGGAGGGTCGATGGCCCGCGCCGTGTCGGCGGCGGCGGATTTCTGTTGTCGCCATTCCTCGTGGAGACGACGTGGCCGGTGATCGGGGACCGTCGCGGGAAGTGGTCGCCGGGCCCGGCCTTCTCGTTGGTGGCGACCTTGTAGTGCAGTCGGGCCCAAGCGAGCTCGGGATCGAAACCGCTGGCCCACTGCGCATCGTTGTTGCAGAACTGATGGGTGAGGCGGCAGTTCGCCCGGGTGTGGGGGCCTTCGCGGTCGATGTGGTCGATCGACATGACTTCGGGGCCGTACAGGGCGTCGAAGTCCACTGGTTCCAGGCAGAATTGGCATATCCCGCCGTCGCGGGCATAGATGTCCATGCGGGTGAACCGCTCGGCGATATTACTTCCAGATCGACTTGGTACCGGCGTCCGTGTGATGGAGCGTGTGGCAGGTGAACGTCACGCCGTCATCGACGACCACGCAGAACGCCACCCAATCTGTATCCACGCCCTTCGGAAGAGGCGGGGTGATATCGGCTGCGCCATTGGCGACCATCTCCTTGGCCCACTGTTCGACGGCCTGCTTGGCGTCTCCCATCGACCGGTAGGCCACGACATCTTCCGAGAACACCATGCCTGCGAATGAGCACCGCGTGATCACGTCGACCCGGCGCCCCTTCACGTGCGGGTAAGCCTCATCGGTGGGAATGGTGGTGGGCATTGTTTCTCCTTCTTGAACGTCCCCGGCGAATCGATGTCCCATCGATTCACGGGGGCGTGAGCGCGCTCATCGGGCCGTATCCCTGACCGTCTCCATGCGGCCGGGGTCAGCCTCGGTGAGGGTTTTCAGAGCAAGCGCACGAACGAAGTTCTCGACAATCCAGTCTCGGCGTGTGTGAGAACGGAGGAGACATCATTACCGGTCGGCGGCTGTGGTCGCAGATGCTCCTGGCTGCTCATCTGCGGCTCGGTCGGTTGTGGGTGTCATCCTCGACAACTTTCGCGGCGAGACGATCGAGGTCGGGGCCGACTTTCCAGTTATCACCTGGTTCGATGTGCTTCTCGAGTTCGCCGTTCTTGCGCGTTACCAGCGTGGTGATCACGACGCCGGCGAGGACAACGCCGCCTGCGATCAGACCGGCAAGCCACGGGGGTCCGGGACTGACGGTGGGGTCGATCCCGTAGAGGCCATCCCAAATGAGTGACACGAGCACGCCGAAGATCGCCGCGAACGCGAGCGCGATCGTGAGTTGGATGAGCACGGTGTTGCGCATGAGGTGGGTCATGTTGAGTCCTCCTTCGGTGGGCGTACCGCCCGCCAGTGTGCAGGATGGGGCCGACATGGGCTTTGCCCGCATCAGAACAGGGCGCCTTGGTTCTCGCCCGCGGCTGCGTCGGTGCGCTGCTGGTAGGCGGAGGCGAATGCGCGGGCCGCGGACTCGGTACACCCGATCTCCCGTCCGACCTGCGTCCAGCTGAGTCCCGCTTCGTGGAGGTTCCAGGCGTCACGTTCGTCGTCGGTGTGTATGCCGTTGGCGTGGATGGTCACTGGCCTTCTCCTCTGAGGTGGTTGAGACGGTTGGTGGCGGCTCGCTGCTGGCGACCGAGAGCGACCATGTGCTCGAAGAGCTGGTCTTCGGGCAGCTGCTCGGCGGCCTGAGCGAGGGACTGGGCGGCGGCGCGGAAGCTGCGCCGGTACGCCTGGCTGACGACGGTCCGGGTGTAGTGGTCGACGGCGATGTGATCGGCTCCGCGGGTGGTGATGTTTGCCAGGTAGCGGGACCGTTCGGCGCCGTGGTGGCCGGCGAGGTTTCCGGTGCGTTCGAGTTCGGCGGCGACCATCGTGGTGTCGTGGGGTTTTCCGGCGCGCACGAGTCGGGCGATAACGGTGAACAGTTCGCGGTGGATGGGTCGTTCGAAATCTTCGGCCTCGAGGGCGGCGACAGCCCGGGCCGCGGCCTCATAGGGCGCCCACAAGAGAGCACACAGGCAGAGGGCCTCGACATCGGTATGAGTGTTGGTGTCGATGTCGCCGACCTGAATCTGGTCGGTGTCGACGACGGTGTCATCCGGGACGAGCGCGAGGGCGGCGGCGGTCATTGAGCGGTCCTTTCGTGATGGCATGTTCGGCGGCCCGGTGTCGGTGGGGACTCAGGCAGCTACGAGGGCTTTGATGCGGTCAGGCCGGAAGCCGCCCCAATGCTGGTCACCGGCAATGACGACCGGGGCCTGGCTGTAGCCGAGCGCCCGCAGATCGTTCACAGCGTGAGGGTCGCCCTCCAGATCAATCACGGAGTACTCGATCCCCTCTTTGTCGAGGGCCCGGTGGGTGGCAGTGCATTGCACGCACGAGCTTTTGCTGTACACCTGAACCGACATTTTGAATCCTCCCCGTTTGCGCTTTCTCTACCATTCTTATTGTAGTCGAAATTAGAGATATTTCCACATATAGCGGCCAGTTTTTCGAACAATTTAGAGCCTTTCTTTCGTCCGCCTCCAGTTCGCCACCACACTTCGCAATCAGGACGCTAGCTGGCCTTTCGTCGAACCGACGCGCGGTTAGCGCACGACGGGCGGTAGCGCATTTCACTCCAGGAAGAATCGACTTCCCGGAATACATTTCGCCTCGAGAGTGGGTGTATATAGCCGCTCGAATTATCGAATCCCAAGAATAGAAACAGTTAATTCCAACCTTTTTAGAAATGGCTCGAGAATAGAATTCGGAGCCACCCTGGGCCCGATGTTCGGAAATCCTCCTAGTTCCGTCCGGTGCGGTATTCTCATCGGCCGCACCGGACGGGCGGTCCAGCTATCCGCGGGTGCACCCTCGGCACTCCCAACGGCCACGCACCTTCGTGCAGGTCCGGCGTTCCTCGCACAACCAGCACCGCTGAGACCGCGTGAGCTCGTCAGCGCTGGAGGTCCGGCTCGTCCTGTTCTGCTCCGGGATGCCAGCGGAGTGCGCGGGATCGAGCTGCGGTGATACGCACGGTGCGGCGGGTCGGGCTCGCAGCATGTGGCCGAACACGTCCTGACATCCGGTGCACACGTCACCGGGTTCGACGACCGGGAAGTCGCAGGTGGGGACAGCACACGAGATGAACAGGTCGAGCTGAGGAAGTTGGTTTCCGGGCTCGGTCATGGTGGTCGCTCTCTCCTTCTGGGCGGAGCGCACCGGGCAGATAGTTACTGCCCGGTGCGCTCACTATTCAGCGGATCGGTACTCGATCGTCAGGATGTGCCTGCCGAGTACCGCGCTAAAACGACTGATCCTGCGTCAGACTTCGACCACCTGAGCGCTGGCCGTGGCTGCGACGAGGTCGATCGTCACCTTCTCCAGCGCGCTCCGCGGCACATTCCAGTACCGGCCGTCTTCGCCGCCCAACTCGGCGATCTTCACCTTGGCGCCGTTGGCGAGGACCACGAACAGCGTCGTCGGATCGATATTGCGGGCCCGCTTCACCCGGACGGTGGAGCCGGTCGACAAGGGCGCGACCACGACGATCGGCTTCGCCAACAGTTCCGCGGGGGCGGGTAACAGCACCTCCGGCTGCGCCCGCACCAAGGGGCCGACACCGTCGAGTGGCTTGACGTCGTAGTTCACCTTCAACCGGCGAACCACCTCGAAAACACGCCCCTTCATGTCCTTGTTCGCGACCACGGGGTCGATGATGACGCGGTCGCCAGCCTGGAAAATGTTCGTCGACATAGTTTTTCGTTCTCCTTCGGTGATGGGTGTGTGCGGTGTTGGTGGCTATGCGGGGATCCAGGTCACGCCCTGGTCTCCGATGAGAGCGACCTTCCCTGCCGGTGCACCGCCGGTGTACTGGTGCAGTGCCGTGCGGGCGCGGGTGACTGCGCAGCCGAGTGCATCGGGAGAGTCGCCGAGTGCATCGACGCTGGCCTCGCCCATTGCTAGGGCGACTGAGTCACCCTGTGTGTCGTACAGGCCGACAACCCAGCTCGTAATGGATTCACCGGTCGTCAGAGCGGGATCGCCGTTGGTGGTGGCGAGGAGGTAGATCGATCGGCCGTCGGGGGCGTAACCGGCGTCGCCGGTGAGGGCGTAGCAGTTGCCGCCGGTCGAGGTCACCTCGGGATCGGCGACGCCGACCGCCGCCAGTCGGATCAGTTCCCGGGCGTAGATCTCCTCGAGGGTTCCGTAGTGCCGGTAGTCGAGCACCTCTGACGTCTCCATGGCAGGAGCGACGGGTGCTGTCGGTGTGCCCATGTAGCGGGAACCTTTCGTCGGAACCGGACCACCTGCGGCGGCCCGATCATTTTTTGTGCCCTTCTGGCATGGGAGAGGGGCGCCGGTATGAGGGGGCCGGAGTGCAACTGTCGAGCCGAAAAATCTCGGGGGAGCTTGCGGAGGAGAGAATTTTCGGAGCCGAAGGCCGCCCCGCGTCGGCGGTTGCGCGCAGGTCACCGCCGGCGAAACTCGGAAGGCCAGAAGGGAACAACAAGAACGCTCTTCACCAGGGCGGAGCGCAGCGGAGCATCCGCTTGGAGGACACCGAAGGTGGCCAGGCCGCCGGGCAGGCGGATCCCCAGCTGATAGACGACAGCGTTCGGCCGCGTCACCGGTTCATCCGAGACGGCGGGCCCGCGTTCGGCAGCTAGGCGGAGGGCGGTTCGCTGATGGCGTCGGCGGTGACGACCATGTCGAGCTCGAGGCTGTTCATCCCCGCGGCGTCGGTGACGTACGCGGTGATCGCCGCACACCACTGTCCATCGTGGATTTGGAACCAGTGCGTTTGAAGCGCCGGCAGCAGACCCGACAGGTAGACCGACGAACTCTTCACCCGCATGCTGACGTAATCGGCGCGCGCCGCGCCCCCACGCCCAAGCGGCAACGCCTTGCCGATGTCCACCTGGACCGGGCGCGGCGGGTCGAATGTCCTGATGACCGGGTGCTCGGGCCAGCGTTCGGTCCAGCTTTCGGTGTTCATCACAGCGCAGCTCGCAAGGGGGCGTGGCCGGTGGCCTGGACCTCGGGGACCGTGCGCCAGGCCACCGAACCGGAGTCGCTGCGGATCTCTATACGCTGCGTGCGCCGTTGGAATCCTTTGCCGGCGGCCGCGACGTCGAGTTGTATCCCGGTGACGCGGCCGTGCCCCTCGCCGAGACCGGAGTATCCAGCGACTCGGGACTCGATGCGCAGATCCACCCCGTCCCAGTGCCCCTCGGTCACCAGTAAGACGGCGCCCTTCGACCGTGCCCGCGCCACCACCGCCCTCGCCCTCGACGGCGTCACGGCCGCGCCCGACAGCCCGAGAATGACGAGATCAACGCCATCGAGAAGAATCGCCGCGACCTCGACCGCGGAGTCCTTCGGTGCGGGCACGATCGCAATCTTGGAGAGGTCCGCACCCTGTTCGACCGCGGCCAGCAGACTCAAATCCGGCATTCCGATCACGGCCGCGTGCGAACCGGCCGCAGTGACCGAGGCAAGGAGCCCGACCAGCACCGACGACGTTCCAGCGACGCTGGCAACGGTGCCCCGGGCGAGTCCTCCACGCGGAAGAAGCCCCGCGATCGGAGAGGGCACAGGAAGCGTCCGCAGCGTGGTCTGAGCGGTGGCCACAATCGGTGTCGGTTCGTCGACGGACCGCAGCATCACCGCAGGCATGGCCGGTGCGGTGCCCTCGGACCGCGCGGGAATCGCCGCCATCTTCCGCCGCAGCTGGTCGAGCTTCTCCGCTTTGGTGAGCCCGTTCGAGGCAGGCGCAATGGGCAGTTCGCTCATACTCGCCGCCTTCACACATCCCTAACCCGATCCGATCCACCCATCAGTGTAGTCGAACATACTTTCGAAGAAGGTGTAACCTGGGTGACGCCTCAGCTCGGAGGGAACCCGCTGAGGTACGCCGATGACCTGCACTTTCGGCGACTTAAGCACTGGAGGAATGACCACATACCGGTTAATAAATTGTTCAGGCATAGGAATGGCCTAGGACTGTGGATTTCTTTAGCCCTAGGCCATATCAGACTCAGTATTCAGTTGCTACATAAAGAAGGTCTGCCAGACATTCATGAACCAGTTGGCGGCAAAGCCGATCATTCCTGAATGATCCCACTGATCCCACACGTTGCCACTCATGAATTGCTCCTTAGAACTGATTGAACCAGTCCACGAAGTTGTGCCACACTTCCATGCCGGGTGCGAACCACATTATGTAGGGCAGGTCAAACAAGTTGCCGATCATAATGGATTCCATAGTGCTGCGAATCCGTTCCACAGTGCGCTGAACCATGCCCA
This sequence comes from Rhodococcus mengyinensis, assembly GCF_048381435.1. NCBI lineage: Bacteria > Bacillati > Actinomycetota > Actinomycetes > Mycobacteriales > Nocardiaceae > Rhodococcus > Rhodococcus mengyinensis. The sequence continues at coordinate 18,827 of NZ_JBLWIT010000117.1, forward strand.
TACGGGAGGCTGTAGCCAGAGGTCTGGCAAGTTGCCGATCATGATCCACCGCCAAAGAACGGCATAATCATCGTTCCTATCCAGGCGAACACGTTGTACGGGAAAATGTCCCAGGGTGAGTTAGGCATTGCAGACTCCTTAAAGTCGGACTTACCAGGGATAGCCGGTGAGAGGGTTGTAGCCGTTCCTCATCAGCCAGGCAAAGCCCCACGCGCCTGTGTACAGCGGGTACGCCCATGCTGGCAGCCAGTCCAACTGAGGTGGGTACAGGTCACCGTTCTTCATACGTGCTCCTTCGGCCTCCCGACCTGATACGTGTATCGAGCTAGGTTGACTGTCGTTACCTGAGCGCTGAACAACGTGGACTCGTCTCAGCCTGAGCTTTGGCCTGCTTGTACGTTCAGATCAGGTATCGAATAGAACAGGTGGGTAGCCCCCTACTGGACAGCCCAGGAAAATACGCCTTCAGCGCCGCGGTGAAGTTTCTCGTCCCGGCGCAGTCCTGATCTTCTCTGTCGGAGGGACGATCTACTCTGGCAACCGCGACGAGCAACAGGTCGCCACTCACTGCCCAGACCGGTGATCTGATCACGGTCCTGATCTGCGGTGTTCCGCGGATTGGCAGGTGCGTGGCGGCCTGTTTCTCTTTGCGATCTGGGGTGAATCCGCCATCACTCGGCCTGCACCTACTAGGGCCCACTCGATTGGGTAGCTGTACCGATCCGCCTCCGGCGGGCGATACACAGCGCAGGAGAGCCCGTTTCCGACCAAGGAGTTCGCCATATTAGACCTGGGATTTTTCTCTGCTTTCCCTGAGTTCACCGACGCCTGGGTGGCAATAAGCATGTGGTGGGATTCGCTTCCATTCAACTGAGCCCGGGGGTGATGACGGTGATTCCGATACCCCCGTACGGGTTGGGCGACAGCTGGATGGTGTGGACACCTTGGCTGGTGCCCATAGTTCTCTGGTGGAACTCCTGGCACTGACCCCAGTACCTACCGCGCGCTGCGCCGGCGACGGACGGGGCGGTGACGGCTGTGTGGTTGTCGCGATTCCGAAACCGGCGGCGGTTCGTTGCAATCGCTCTGTCCTGAGCCTTCTACCTGCGTAGCTCCCAGGTCACGGGCACAATCGGGCGTATGCGGCTGATCGCGCCCATGCTGGCCACGGCCGGCACCCTCCCTGACACCACGGACCGCCCGTGGAGTTTCGAGATGAAGTACGACGGGTGCCGGATGCTGGCCTCGGTCGGTGGCGGCCGCGAGCCGGTGCTGTGGACCCGCGCCATGAACGTGGTGACACCCTCATATCCCGAGATCGCCGAGGCATTGACGGCCGCATTCGGCGGCCGCGGCCGCATCGTTCTCGACGGCGAACTGGTAGCTCTCGATCAGGGCAAGCCATCCTTCGGGCTGCTCCAGCACCGACTGGGGGTCACCCATGCGACGAAGCCGTTGCAGCGGCGAATCCCTGTGACATTCTTACCCTTTGATGTCCTCGCGCTCGAAGGAGACGATCTCACGAAGGCGTCGTATCTGGAGCGGCGGGCGGAGCTGGCCGAGCTGGATGCGATCCTCCAGAAGGTCGGCGGCCTGCCCATCACCGTCCCTCCGTTCTGGGAGAATCAGAGCAGCAAGATCATGCTGAATGCCGCTAAAAGTGCTGGCATGGAAGGAATCTTGGCCAAAAGGTCGGCATCGATCTACCTTCCGGGCCAGCGGAGCCGATCCTGGGTCAAGCATGCAATCCGCACGCGCAGTTCGGTTTTGGTGATCGGATTCGTCGGCTCGAGCCGATCGATTGCGTCGCTGATCCTCGGAGCGTACGACGCCGAAGGACGGTTGGTTCAGGTCGGTTCTGTCTCCTCCGGGCTCACGGTGCCGATGCGCCGACAGCTCCGGGAGGACTTCCGTCCGCTGGAATGCCCTAGCAGCCCTCTCACGGACCCGTCAGCGGCCGCGGAGACCTTCCCTGGGGTTCAGTGGCTGACTCCTCGGCTGGTCGTGGACGTCGCCTACAGAGCGCACACGGCGGGTGGGCTGAGGCACCCCTCGCTGAAAGGCCGGCGCTTCGACGTCGATTTTCGCTCGGTTCGGGTGGAGGACCTGTAGGGAGGCCAGAGGAAAGCCGCCGACACCTTCCCCGGTGTCAGCGGCTCCTCATCCTGTCCGGGGAACGCTGCGCAGTGCAGGTCTTACCCCGTTCAGGGCGACGGGGGCGCCATATCGCCTCTCGGCAAGTGGTCGCTCGCAGCGACTTTTCTGGTGTGGTACCCGGGGTATGCGCGCCACCGTCAGCCTCTTCAACAGCGGGCGGTGTGGTCGTATTCCAACCCTCGATGGGGCGCCGAGCACGGGGCCCACGTGGGGTCACACCGTGGTCAGTGGGCTTCCTCGACCGTGATCGGCTTCAACAGGTCGGCGCCGTTGTTGCGGACGTTGTTCACGGCCTTGGACACCGGGTAGGTCTGCAGGCTGCCCGGTGCCGGTGGCGCCATCAGGGAGCGGGCGTAGTCGACGTCGGTGTTGGTCGGGTCGAGCCAGTCCGCCCAGTTCTCCGGTGACACGCTCATCGGCATCCGGTCGTGAATGTGCCCGACGTCGTCGGTGGCCTCGGTCGTGATCACCGAGAAGGTGACCAGCCAGGCGTCCGGGTCCTCGTCGGGGACGTCGGGGTTGCGCCAGAAGTCGAAGATGCCGGCCAGAGGCAGAATGTCACCCTCGGCCGGGTGGATGAAATACGGTTGTTTCAGCGGTTTCCCGGACTTTCCGACCTCGTCGGTCGGGAACCACTCGTAGAACCCCGTCACCGGCACAATCCCGCGTCTCGACTTGAAACACTGCCTGTACGCGGGCTTCTCATGCACGGTCTCGGCGCGGGCATTGATCATGCGGGAGCCGATCTTCGGATCCTTCGCCCAGAACGGTGTCAAACCCCATTTGAGGTTGCGCAACTGTCGTTGGGGCTGCTCGCCCTCGGTGTCCTTCGGCACGCGGGCGATCACGACCGGGGAGGTCTTCGTGGGCGCCACGTTGTAGTCCGGTGCCATCTCCGGGTCGGCCCGCTCGGGGTTGATCTCGAAGGTCTCGAGCAGTGTGTTCCGGCTCGTCGTCGATGCGTAGCGACCGCACATACCGTTAGCGTGCCACGGCGCACCGACGAGCCCCTGCCGGATGCCTGATAAGACCAGGTAAGCCGGCACACGGAGTCCGCCCACGACCCAAAGACGCCATGTTCGACCCTCGCCTCCTGGTTTCCCTGGCTCGCGCCATCGCGGGCCACAGACTCGTCGTGGTGGGACTCCTGGAGCTGACACCCGTGTCGGGTGAGACCGTTCAGTGGGCGTCGTGAAACCACCGCTCGATCTCGGTGGGGATACGTCCGCGGGACGAGAGCTCGTAGCCCTGCTCGATCGCCCAGGCGCGGATCTTCTGCGTTTCGGCCCGCGGCCGCTTCCCGCCAGTGGGGTTGCCCGGCCGGTCCGTGCGGTGCTTGCGGCCGCCGACCCGGGTGGAGTGCGCGATGTAGTACTCGAAGGTCTCTCGAAGTTCCTTGGCGTGCTCGTCCTTCAGGTCGATCACGTACTCGACGCCCTCGACGGCATAGTGGATGCTCTCGCCGTCCTCACCGAAGGCGGTGCCGTCGATGTCGTCGACCATCTCTACTACGACCTTGCGTGCCACAGATTTCACTCCTCGAGGTCTTCGGTACGGACCAGATGACAGTACTGATCTGCCGCCGGTGCCTGCGGCAGATGGAGGGCACCGGAAACACGCGGCGTCCGGACAGCCGATCGCATCAGCGACACTCCGTAGGACCGGCTGCGACACGCCCGACGTTTGGTGGTCTTGTTAGGCTCAGCGATGCCCGCTGGCATCGCTGCTGGTCAGGGCCGCCGCCATCCTCACCGGCGTCCTCGGGATCTGGTCTAACGTGCGCAGTCATGACGAACTTCCCCGCCCTGTATGGCGGCGCCCTGGAATCCGCCCCTGCTGATGCGGAGTTGAGGCTGCCGACGATGGAAGGGGTCGTCGAGTTCCTCGGCCCGGGGGGCCGACTTTCTGATGATGCTGGGCGGGATCGCCGCCCTGGTCGGGTCCATCTCGTCACCGGGCGTCGGATGAACATGAGCAACGAAGGCCTCGGTGCTCCTCGGCAGACCCGGGAACGTTCGTCACCGGATTCATGGCCTGGCCGGCGTAGCGGCCCCCGGGCACGCGATCCAGTGGCGACGGTGCCGGTGGTGCCCGAGAGTGTTGATACACCAAGAGTGAGCCTTGAGGGGGGCGTGTGCGTTTCAAAGAGAAGCACCCAGAACTGTTTCGCCAGCTACATCCGACCCGCAATACCGGGGTCGATCTCGACTCGACCACGAACTCGTCCCACGAGATGCTGTGGTGGCGCTGCCCTGCCGGGCACGAGTGGCGCGAAACCCCGCTGCAACGGCGCTCGCCCGCTGCGTGGAAGAACGGGGACCTGCACGCCTGCCTGTACTGCGTCGCTCCCGGCGCCATCGTGCACAGTTGCGGGCACCGGCGGTTCCAGCCCAGCGAATCGACCTTCCGGGTGCTTCCCGACCCGTGCCGCAAGTGCGAGGTCACCGAGCACGCCCGCCTGATCCTTGACGCTCACGACGACTCGGCGGCCGCCGCGGTCCCCATCCTCGACGACAGTCCCCTCTACGCCCTGTTCTGCGCCAGGGCGGCCGACACGGTCGAGTGGTGGGATCAGATCTTTCCCCTGGTGGAGGCGTACTTCGTGCGGATGGTCAGCGTGTACGTCGCCATCGCGGCCGTGGAGCATCGACCCGCGCCCAGCTACCCGACTTCGAGCCTGCTCGGTGCGTGCATGCTGCGCATCCTCGACGCGCTGCCGCCCCTCTGCCGGGAGGAGATGCACGCGGTTGTGCCGGACGACGCCGGCCATTTCCGTCACACGTATCTTCCCGGCGGGCATGACAGCGAGATCGGTTGGGCGCTGAAGAAGCTCGGCTTCGACATCCTCGACACGCCCCTGGACGGCGAGATCGAGCGGCGCCTGCAATTCTGCGAGCAACAACGCTTCACCGCGACCGGGGAGCTGCCCGCGGTCAACCTCGCGGACCGGCACTATCCCCCGTTCACCCATCTTCCCCGGGACCGCGAGAGCGGGGCGTTGTCCGAGCTGAGGGGATTCCGCCCGAAGCAGCCCCCACCGCGCATCACCGCAGTCCGGGTCACGCTCGCTGAATCCTGCCCCGCCGATCCCGACGACCCGCTGGGCCGGACACACCTCGGGTACGCCGAAGGTCTCACGCCGCAGGAGTTGTGGGAGCGCGGCCGCGGGGTGTGGAAGCTACGTGCCGATCACGTCGCTGCCTCGACGATCATCCTCATCGTGTTCGACAAGACCATCGTGTTGGTCGCGTCGATCACCGGACTGACCCTGCACCGCGGCGGTCTGGCCATTCTCGGTGAACCCGTTCCCGATCACCCTCTCATCGGCAGACCGGACCCGCTGCATACACCGAATCCCATTGCTCATGGCGTCATCGGATGAAGTCGAACGTGGTCGGAGGGAGTCGGAGCACCGCACCCGTACGTCACCGTGGCGACCCGCACCGATCCCACTGCCCCGAACCGCGTCATAGCGACGATGTCGTCAGGTCGCCGGATAGACGGGGGCGACCGGAACAACGGCCGTTGGGTTGATTTCCATACCGAGGACGTAGTCGCTCCGATAGGCAGACCCTGTCCACCATGACTCGTCTCGGTAGCGGGTGGGGCGGGACTACGGAGCAGAACAGTGATCGCGTTCAGGCACTTCTGTCGTCGAGTCGCTGTACGCCCTCATGAGCGGTACCACTGATCATCCCAGAGGATCGCAGCGGCGTCGTTGAGGTACCGGGGCACATCGGAAAGCGCATCGACAACGTCGGGCTTGCCCTGCTCGCTGGCCGCTTCCGTCACCGCAATCACCTGTCGGGACAGCGCGTTCAGCTGCTCGCGCAGTTCCGCTACCTGCTGATCGAGGGTCATGCAGACATCTTGCCCGACTCACTGCGAGCGTTGCCGACCGAGCCGCCCGGTCCGGGCCACAGCCGAAGCTCGGCGCGAATGCTATCGCATGGGCCTGCCGGGACGGGATGTGGACGCGAGGAGGACACCCCCTGGAGCGCCGTGCGAGCGAGAGTCGTTTCGTTCGCCTGCCGACGCGTGATCGGCGGGCTTACCGTGAGCGTTGTCCGCGACCACCGAATACCATCCCGAGGAGGGGCGATGACGGCGAAGTTTGAGCTGTTCAAGGACACCGCCGGACAGTTCCGGTTTCATCTCAAGGCCGCCAACGGTGAGATCATCGCGGCCAGTCAGGGCTACACCTCGAAGGCGGCGGCGCAGAATGGAATTGCGTCCATCAAAGCTAATGCGGCAACAGCCGCCACCGAGGACCTGACCTGACGCGACGCGCCGAAAGAGAGGACTCACCACCCACCCGAAGACGGTGATCGTATGACTACCCATGACTCCATCCGGCGCTGGGTTGCCGAACAAATGCACCTCGACCCCGCCACGGCCGGGCCGGCCGAACTCGGCCGCCTCGATGAAGTCACCGCGGCGGCAGAAGCCGGATACGTCCGCGCACTGCTCCACCTCCGCGAATACTGCCCGCTGGTCGGATGAGCCAGTCGACCTCACTGTCCGGGTTGCGGGACCTCGACGTTGTCGGGAAGTTTGTCGCGCATCTTGTCGACTTCCTGCTCAATCCGGTCGACCGCCTTGTCGTTGTTGAGGACGGTGACCATCCCGGCGGCGAAGGCAATCGACACAACGATCGCCACCGCGCTGAACGCGATGCCCGCGATCGCGACGCCCTTACCCGTTATCCCCACACGGCGGGCCGCCCGCAGACCAATGACCCCGAGAATCAACCCGACGACGCCCAAGATCAACCCGACCGGGGACAGAATCACGATCAGCACACACACGAAGGCCGCCACCCCGAACGCGAGGGCGAAGGCGGCGGCCGCGCTGGTGCGCGCCGGCTTGGTCACCACCCGCTGCTCCTCAACCGCCACCGGACGCCCGTCGGCCTCGGGCTCCACACCCCGCGGATCATCATTGGCACCGCGTCCGTTCAGTGGTCTACTCATCGCTACCTCCCATGTCCGTCCTCGAGCTGTCCCGCTGCGGTCACCGCGTCCGGGGGCAGGCAACAACCTGCTCGGTGCCCCACGCGACGCTTGCCCGGATCGCACCCGTTCCAACCCGATCACCGGACCGCGCTGTCGCACCCCGCAGGACAGCTGAAGTGCAGACCAGCACCGGCAGCGAGGATGCGCCCCGGCCAGCCTCCCGCGCCTCCACGCAAGGACCGCCGCGAATCGGCGCTGATAACCTGCACACCCGGGCACACCGCGACACGATCCCGCAGCTGGTGAGCCTTACCAGCAGGTACCGCCGACACCAGCGGAGCCTAAGGAGTGAAGCGATTTCTCGCGGGTATCCCTCAGGAACACTGCGCGCGGGGTCGACGGCCTCGCACACAGTGCAGACTCTCGCGCCGGCTCCCCCTCCCGACCCGAGAGCCGCTCGTCATCCGCGAGCCCCCGGTGACCGACCCTCACCCCGGGTTCCGCGGGTGGCCCCGGAACAGGAAGACCCGAGGGTGCCACCCCTCCCGTCCGCTCGGCAACGACTGGCTACGTGCCGCGGAGTCATTGATGTCGCCCGTCGCGCTACGGCACCGAAAAGGGAAGCAGTCGAAGCTATCTTCCCTTCCAAATAAAGCCCTCTCCCTACCTCAATCACGCCGGAATTCACTTCTTCTGATCAGATACACATTTTCTTCTTTTGATCAGTCGTCCAATTGAAATGAAATGGACTTTCGTTCAAATGGAGATCGAGTTCAATTCCAGCATTTATGAAACGTAAGGCGCTCCTCCGTGCGATACGTAGGTAAGCGGGATCGGTGATCTCGTGAATGAGCCGAACGGGTTCGTGACGGCGACCGCCTGTTCACCCTCCCGTTCGCTACAGGAGTCGGGACTCTCAAGGATGAGGTGAGCACGATGAAGAGGAAGATCGCAGTGCGCACGGCCATCGCGTCGGCCGTCATTGCTCCCGCGATCGCGCTCGGGACGGGTACCGCAACTGCGGTGCCGGCACTGAGCGTCGGAGCAACCGGTTCAGGTGAAGTCACTGTCACCGTGCCGCCCGGGGAAAGCTGGACCTGCTTCGGATTCGACTCAGGGTTCAATTTCAAGACCGGCGCCTTCGCCGCAGGTGTAGGCAAGCTGAGCGGCTTCACGAAAGCGTCCAACGTGACCGTCTTCTGCTTCGGTAACCAAGCACCGTTCTTCTTCAACGGGAGCGTGACCGTGAAATGACCCGACCAACGCAACCAGACTCGCCACCGTAGGGAAAGCGTTTCACCTCAACATCGACACCTGAAGACACCGCCCTCTGCTGGCCCTCAGCCATTCGGGTTTGCCCCCGGCCCGGATTTCCGTGTGCCGGGCTCGACGTGAGGTCAGCGGTATCGGCGAAAACCAGGCGGCCGTCATCGAGGGCGACAGCCCACCGGTGCACCGGCGCCCAGTCGTGCCCGCGTTCTTCCGTATCGGTCAGTTCGGCGTAGTCCGCGACGACTTCACCGGTCACCGCCGGTTCCGATCGCCGGCGAACCCGGTCCCGGGCACCCACGGCCACGGCGGGAAGCACCGACTTCTCCGTGCTCTTCCTCTCAGCCATTTCGTCCTCACCTTCCACTCGACGGCAGATCCGGAGCATAAGCATGACCGACGTCGTAGCCACTGGTTACCGACGAGCCACCGCGTCGACGCGCCCCGGGATGGGGGTCCAGAAGCCCGCAATGCGCAATGCGCATTCGACTTCGCTGACCGCTCGTGGCCAACCCCAGGGACGGCAGCAGCGCGACTCCCAGGGCAGTGCGAGTCGGGCCGCTCAGGCCCGAAAACTTCGCGAACGCGGATCACCTCGGACGCCAATCACCTCAGGGGCCGGCCCGGGTGGTGACCTATCCGGCCTCCTCCCACGCCGGGTAACGCGCGGGTGTGGCGTGGCGCTATAGGGAGGGATGGCAAAGTAATGGCAAAAGCAGTGTAGATCGGTGAGGAGCTCAGGTGCAGGACGGCCGGTGGGTCGAGGTCAGCCCCTCGCAGTTCGACCACGAGAAGGAAGGTCTCGACCTCGTCAAGGCGCTGCTTCCTGATGCTCCGCCATTCCGGGCCTGGTCCAACTTCGAGTTCCGGGACAGCCGCGGCCGCTGGCATGAGGTGGACCTGCTCGTCCTGGCCCGCGACACCCTGTACCTCATTGAGCTCAAGTACTACAGCGGTACGCTGCGCGGCAACGATCACGTGTGGACGCGCGGCGGGTATCGGTCCGAGGATTCGCCGCTGCTCTTGACGAGGCGGAAGGCGCAGTACTTTTCGTCGCTGCTCAAGGATCGTCTCGCGGAGCACGTGGGACAGAATCCGCGCGAGCTGAAGGGTGTCATCCCCTACGTGCAGGAACTGGTCTTTCTGCACCACCCCAGCCTGGTGTGCGAGCTGCCGGCCAGCTCCGCGCTCGGCCTGTACGGGCTCGACGGCAAGGAGGCGCACAGCCACCTGCCGGGCATTTCCGAACGACTGCTGGCTCCGCCGCAGCACGATCCTGTGACGGAACAGAAGTCCCTGCTGATCCGCGACCTGATGACCAAGATCGGGTTGGCGCCGCGGCGGCAGCGTGAGCTCGGCTCGTGGGTGATCGACGAGCAGCCGCTCGGCGACGGGGAAGGTTGGCAGGACTGGCCGGCGTTCCACCACGTGGACACCGAACGGCATGCCCGCATCCGCTTCTACCTGCCCAAGCCGGGGGCGAGCACCACCGAGGAACATGCCCGGGTGCGCGCGGTGGAGCATGAGTACCGGTTGCTTGCCCGCCTCCGGCACGACGGTCTCCAGGTGCCCGCCGATGTGGTGAAGGACAAGGAGATGGGCATCGGGCTGGTGTTCGACCAGCCGAAGGCGTTCACCCGACTGGACCTGTGGCTGGCCGACAATGCGACGACGCTGAGCCTGGACGGTCAGCTGGAGTTGCTCTCGCAGGTCGCCGAGACCGTGCAATATGCGCACCGGCACCGGGTGGTGCATCGGGTGCTCAATCCGCGAGCGGTCGCGGTGCGGGAGAAGGGCGGTGCGTTATTGCCGCTGGTCACCGACTGGGACTGCGCCGGGGTGCTGCCTGCGAACGCCGAGACCGGGGTGACCCGACTGTCGGCGGGACCGTTGAGTCTGATGGCGGGTGCGCTCACCGAGCAGGCCCGACTCTTCGCGGCCCCAGAGGGTGGGGCGGCGACGGACCCGGCCCGGGTGGACGTGTTCGGGCTGGGCGCGTTGGCGTTCTATCTGCTGACCGGTGGGACCATGCCGGCCACCGAGCGTGGTGAGCTGATGGACCGGTTGCGCCGCGACCGCGGCCTGGACCTGGCCGCAGATATGCCGCAGGTGCCGTCCGCGCTGCGGCAACTGGTGCTCGACGCGACCCATCCGAGCCCCGCGGAGCGGCTGGCGACGGTCACCGATTTTCTGGACCGTCTCGAGGACACCCGCACCATGTTGGTGTCCGCGGAGGAAGTCGCCGATCCGCTCGACGCCGGCCCGGGCGCCGAGCTGGGTGACGGCCGCTTCGTCTACCAGCGCCGACTGGGCGCCGGGTCCACGGCGGTCGGAATCCTGGTGACCGACCGGAAGGCGGGCGACGCGCAGCGGGTCCTCAAGGTCGCCAAGGACGACGAGGCGGCCCTCCGACTTCACGCGGAGGCGCAGGTGCTGGGCAAATTGAACGATCCGCGGATCGTTCAGCTCAGTTCTGAGGAGGTCGTCGCCGGGCGGGCCGCGCTGGTGCTGCAGTATGCGGGCCGCACGACCCTGTCGGAAGAGCTGGCCGCCAAGGGCGGACGGTTGTCGATCGACCAGCTCGAGCGGTGGGGTGAGGATCTCCTCGGCGCGGTGATGGCGCTTGAGCGGGCGGGTGTTACCCACCGCGACATCAAGCCGTCGAATCTGGGTGTGTGGTCGTCGAGCCAGCGGGCCGACACTCACCTGGTGATGTTCGACTTCTCGATGGCCGGGGTGGATCCGCGCAACATCGAGGCCGGCACCCCGCCGTATCTGGATCCGTTTCTAGGACAAGGCGGTCGAGCGCAGTACGACAGCGCCGCCGAACGATACGGCGCTGCGGTGGTGCTGTTCGAGATGGCCACCGGCGACGCGCCGCAGTACGGACCGGATCCGCAAGCCAACCCGGCCACGGTGGACGACGACGTGACGGTGGTGCCGGAACGGTTCGATCCGGCAGTCGCCGACGCGCTGACCCAGTTCTTCGTGGGCGCATTATCGCGGCGCGTGGAGCTGCGGTCGGATACCGCCGAAGACATGCTGCGCGCCTGGCGCGCGGTGTTCACCGAATTGGACGAGAAGCCGGTACCCGTCGATACCGCGGGCACCGCCGAGCAGGCCACCACGGCCACCAACCTGACCGCAGCGGGGTTGACGGCGCGCGCCGTGTCGGCACTCGGGACGCTCCAGGTGACCACGGTCGGGGAACTGCTGGCGCTGGATTCGACCAAGCTGAACCGCCTACTGGCGAAGGAGGCTCGCGGCACCCGCACCGAGATCCGCGACCGCTACCGCGAGTGGGCCAAACGACTCGGCCGTCAGCAACGCACCGCCCGCGGCCAAGCCCTGCTGGGACTGGACGAGGCGGTGGCCATCCTGCTCGCCGCGGTCGGCAAGGGCAGAGCCGGCACCAGGCGGGCGGCGGCCGCACTACTACTGGGCACCACGTCCGGATTGGACGCGTTCGCCAGTGGGCACGAGCTGGCCGATGTGCTGGGCAAGACCCACCAGCGCGGACATCAGTTGATCAAGGAGCTGCAGTCCGACTGGGCGGAGAACCCGGCCACTCGGGAGTTACTCGACGAGATCATCGAATCGGCGCAACAGGTGCTGGCCGATTCCGGGGGGGTGGCAGCGATTTCGACGTTGACCGCCGAGATCCGGGGGCGGTTGCCGCAGCCACCCGCCGACGATTCCGATGCCGCCGCGCCCGTGCTTGCGGAACGCGCCGCCGCCGGACTGCTCCGGGTCGCGTTCGACCGGCTCACCGAACACGAGGCCGTCGAGGGCGCGAAGCGGTTGCTGCGCCGACGCCACGACGGGCGCCTGGCCCTGGTCGCGACGGACGAGCTGCTCCTGGCCGCCGCAGAATCCGCGGCCCGCCGCGCCGACGAGCTGGTGACGACGGCCGACGTGGTGGTTGCGTCGCCGACTGCGGCCAGGGAAGTGCGGGCCGCGTTCACCGCCACCTACCGCAACGCGGCGGGCCCGCAGGCGCAGGTGCCGTTGCCCCCCGACGCACGGTTGGTGCGCCTGGCGGCGGCGGTGTCGCGTCGGGCGGCGGTGTCGGGCCGCGGGGAGCTGCACGCGCGCAGCCTCGGCCCCTCAGAGGCATTGCGCCTGGCGCTGGCCGGGCTGTCACAGGCCGAGTCACTCGCCGCAAGCGAGGTACGGGCCCGGGTGGCGGCCCGGTTCCCGGAACTGGATCGACTGCCTGGCCGGCCGGCGTTGGACACGATGATCGACCGGGCCGGCATTGGGCTCCGCTGGCTCGACGGTGCCTACCGTTACCCGGACGCCACCCCGCCGAGCGCGACGTCGCTCCACACCCGCGCGGTCACCCACACCGGGGGCGCCTCGCCCGGCCGCACAGGCGACGCGTCTTCGGTCGCCGCAGCCGCGCAATCGGGCTTCTTGCAGGAATCGTTGCGAGGGAATGGCTTCGTCACTGTAGGGGTGCCGGTGCGCCGGCCCGGCGATCACCTGCAGGTGGCACGCGGGCTGGCGGAGAGCTTCGACGGGCAACTCGTCGACGTCACCGGCCGGATCATCGACGCGATGCACGCCTTCACCCAGCAGCAGGGCATCGGGTGGGAGCGCGTCCGGAACGCCGACGCCGCCGCGGAGGGCACCAAGGATGCGCGCGGACTGCGGGCGGTACTCGATCGGGTGTTGCCGCAGGTGATCGCGGACCTCGAGGCCGAGGTATTCGTCAGCGCTGCGTCCGAGGCCACGCAGGCCGATAAACAGCCGCGTCCGTTGATTCTTACCGAGCTCTCGCCCCTGGCCCGCTACGGCTGCCTGGATGTGCTCGCCCGGCTCAGTGACCTGTCGGCCCCGCGCCTTCGGCCGGTGTGGGCGGTGGTGCCGCAGATGCGCGGGCAGACCGGGGCTCTGGTGGATGGCAAACCGATTCAGCTCGGAGTGCCGGGTGGACAGTTCGTGATGTGGACGGCGTCGGATCTTGCCGATGTCGATGTGGAGAGGGTGCGCTGATGGCGGGTATCGACGGTCTGGTGGCGGCGCTGCGACGGCAGGTGATCGCACTGGAGGATGACCTGCGGGCCCGTGTCGACGGCGCCGACCCCGACACCCGTCAGCCGGGTGTGGTCGATCGGTGGCAGGCCGAGCACACGCACGCGCTGAAGGCGCAGCGGACGTCGTCGTCGTGGCAGGCGTGGCGCGACGAGCGGGTGACGCAGGCGGCGGTGGCGTGGATGTTGGTGACGGTGTTCGCCCGGTACTGCGAGGATCACCGGTTGGTGTCGCGGCAGTGGATCGCCGGCCCTGATGCGGATGGCCGCCAACAGGCGCTCGATGCGCGGCGCGCCTACTTCATCGAGCATCCGGATCACACCGACCGCGAGTGGATCGAGCAGGTGGTCGACCACTTCGCCGGCTTGGATGCGACGAAGGGCCTGGTCGACGAGTATTCGCCGCTACATCAGGTGGCCCCGTCGGGTGACGCGGCGCGGGCGCTGCTCGAATTCTGGTGGGAGCAGGACGATTCCGGGGCGCTGCGCTGGATCTTCGACGGTGTAGACACCCGCTTCCTCGGTGACACCTATCAGGACATCTCCGAGTCCGCGAAGAAGACGTATGCACTGCTACAGACGCCGGAGTTCGTGGAGGAGTTCATTCTCGACCAGACACTCGAACCAGCCCTAGCCGAGCGTCCGCTTGAGGGTTTCACAGTGATCGACCCGACCTGCGGCAGTGGCCACTTCCTGCTGGGCGCCTTCCACCGACTGTTGGAACGCTGGCAGCGCGAGGCTCCTGCAATGGGACCGCGAATGCTGGTGCAGAAGGCACTCGAAGGCGTCTACGGGGTCGACATCAACCCCTTCGCGGTGGCAATAGCCCGATTCCGACTGATTGTGGCGGCGCTCGACGCGAGCGGTGACAAGTCAATTGAAAAGCTCATCAACATCGACCTGAACCTGGCGACCGGTGATTCATTGCTGTGGGGCGCTCAACAGCAAGCCATCGCTGACGACCTGCTTACCATCGGCGTTGGTGAGTTTGCGCTCTCCGTCGAGGATGCAGCTGCACTCAAAAGGATCCTGAGACGTGAACATGATGTGGTAGTCGGCAACCCGCCCTACATCCAGGTCAAAGATAAGGCCGCAAATGGAACTTACCGATTGCTGTACTCGACCTGCCACGGCAAGTACGCCCTCACGGTGCCGTTTATGGAACTGTTCTTCGATCTGGCTCGTTCGGTCGCGTCTGGAACCAGACCAGGGTGGGTCGGCCAGATCACGTCAAACTCTTTCATGAAGCGCGAATTCGGCTCGAAGCTTATCGAAGAGTTCTTGTGGACCAAGGACCTTCGGCGTGTGATCGACACGTCGGGTGCTTATATTCCAGGGCACGGAACGCCGACTGTAATCCTGGTAGGACGGAATTGTTCGCCGGTGGGTGACACGGTCCGCGCGGTGCTGGGGATCCGGGGCGAACCAGGTCGTCCGGAGCACGCGTCCAAGGGCATCGTCTGGTCGGCAATTACCGAGTACATCGACGAACCGGGTTTCGATAATGGCTGGATCAGCGTGGCCGAACTCGATCGCGCGGTTCTCCGAGGACACCCTTGGAGCTTGTCGGGCGGCGGCGCCGTTGAAGCACTTCAGCGAATTGAGACAGGGGCGACCTCGAAACTTAGCGACACAGCAGATTCGGGCGTTTGTGCCGTCGTTGGTGAAGAAGAGCCCTATGAACTGCCGAGTTGGTCATCGTTGCCGAAGCGCCAATTCGTCGACGGTGATCTAATTCGCGATTATTCACAATCGGGCTATTATAGGTACTGGCCGTATATCTCCACATCAGTTGGATTCAAAATCGATCGAGATTATTCAGCGCCGAATGAGCTATGGCCGTACAGGACCACGGTTCGCAACTACCTGTGGTTCGGGAAAACAAAGGACCAGCGGGGGCAGGTTTGGACTGAATACGGACACCTCCATAAGCAATTCTCGGTCGCAGATCACCTAATCACCTTCGCTTTCGTCGCTACGCACAACCATTTTGTGTTGGACCGTGGCGGGAAGGTGTTCAAGCAGTCGGCGCCGGTAATTAAGTTGCCGGAGGGGGCCAGTGAGGACGACCACCTGCAACTGCTCGGTGTGCTGAACAGTTCTGTAGCCTGCTTCTGGCTCAAACAGAACAGCCACAACAAGGGAGAGGGCGGCGGCGCCAGGGTCGATGCGGGATACGCCGCGCGGGGTGAGCCGTGGCGCGAAAGTTACGAGTTCACCGGAACCACCCTCAAAGACTTCCCGCTTGCATCCGCCTACCCGCTGACCCAAGCCCGTATCATCGACACCCTGGCACAGGAACTCGCCACCCACACCCCAGCGGCGGTCGCGGCCGAGACAGTGCCCACCGCTGAAGCACTGGAACTGGCGCGCAAAGAAACCGAGCGCGTCCGCGCGTTCATGGTCGCGCACCAAGAAGAGCTCGACTGGGAGTGCTACCGGCTTTACGGTCTCATCGACGATGATCTCACCTATCCCGGTGAACTCTCGGGACTCCGTTCCGAAGAACGTGCCTTCGCGATCGACCTGGCACGAGCGGTGGAGGACGGCGCGGACACCTCATGGTTCCGGCACCACAACCACAATTACACCCCCATCACTGAGATCCCCACCCACCTCCCCGCCGACTACCAGGCCCTCATGCAGCGGCGCCTCGATGCTATTGCCGCCAACCCGAGCCTGCGGTTGCTTGAGAAGCCGGAACACAAGCGGCGCTGGGCCGTCGAACCGTGGGATAAACGCGTCACCGAAGCCTTGCGTGACTGGCTCCTCGACCGCGTCGAAGACCGGACCTTGTGGTTCGACCGGGACGACCGCCCCACCCCGCAGAGCGTGTCCCAACTCGCTGACCGCCTCGACCGCGACCCCGATTTCCGGGCCGTCCTCCGACTCTGGGCGGGCAGCACCGAAACCTCCACGGGCGCCGCTCTCGCGAAACTCCTCGACGGCGAAGGCGTGCCCTACCTGGCCGCACTCCGCTACAAGCCCGTCGGGCTCGAGAAACGGGCGGCGTGGGAGCACACCTGGGCGCTGCAACGCCGCGAAGATGCCGGTGAGAAGCTCGATGCACCCATCCCCGTGCCGCCGAAATACAAGCCTGCAGATTTCCTGAAAACGTCGTATTGGTCGCGGCGCGGCAAGCTCGACGTGCCCAAGGAACGGTTCGTCGCCTACCCCGGCGCAGGCCGAATCTCCGACACCACCGCACTTCTCGGCTGGGCCGGCTGGGACCACGCCGAGCAGGCTTTGGCGTTGGCCGCGCTGATCAGCGACCGGATCGAAGAGGGCTGGGAAGCGGACAAACTCACCCCGATGTTCGCCGGCCTCGCGGAACTGCTCCCGTGGGTGGAGCAATGGCACGGCGAGATCGACCCCGACTTCGGTGAATCCGTCGCCGACACCATCGCCGAAGAACTGCGCTCGGGATGCGCGCAGATCGGCGTCACCGTCGACGAACTGAACGCGTGGCGCCCACCCGCAGCGACCCGCGGCCGCACCAAGAAGGAGAGCGCCCCGGCATGAGCAGCATCACGCCGTACTATCGGACCATTACTCAGCTGCTGCAGAGTCGCTCCTTCGCAATCGACGAGTACCAGCGTGAGTACAAGTGGGAACGCGAGAACATCGAGGAACTTGTCTCCGACCTGCTGGGAAAGTTCGAGACCTCTTACCGTGAGGGCGACTTACCTAAGAAGGCGAGCGAGTATGCGGACTATTTCCTCGGGTCCATCATCGTCACTAAACGCTCTAACAAGAGTTACCTTGTCGACGGTCAGCAGCGAGTTACCTCCCTCACCCTGTTGCTCATCTACCTGTACCGTGCGGCGAAAGAACGCGGACTCGGTGTTGCTTCAACCATCGAGCCGCTGATCTTTTCGGACAACTATGGTGAGCAGAGCTTCAACCTCGATATCACCGAACGTGTCCCGGTGATCCGCGCCTTGTTCAACGGCGAGACCTACAACGCCGACGGCAAGGAAGAGTCGATCCAGACCATCCTTGCGCGCTATGAAGACATCACCAATATCGATCTCGCGGGTCAACTTGGTGACGCGGTCGCGACCTTCGTCTACTGGCTGATCAACAACGTCGGCCTCATCGAGATCTCCACCGACACCGACGGACATGCCTATTCCATCTTCGAGACGATGAACGATCGTGGCAAGCCGCTCAGCCCGGTAGACATGCTCAAGGCGTACCTGTTGGGGCCGATCGACACGGAGGACGGTCGGACGACCGCCAATCGCGTCTGGAAGAAGACCGTTCTCGACCTCATCTCGTGGGCACCGGACCCCGACGCAGAACGAGACGCAGCCTGCATCAAAGCCTGGCTCCGCTCGCAATATGCGAACAGCACCCGTGATCGCAGGGCGGGAGCAATTGACAAGGACTGGGAACTAATCGGCACCACATTTCATCGTTGGCTCCGCGATAACGAAGGCCACGTCGGCGTCGGCGATTCACAGCACAACCTACGAATCATGACCGAAGAGTTTCCCTTCTTTGCGCGGGCGTACCAAACGATCCTGGCCGCCAGCCGCACCTACACGGCCGGCTTGGAGTCGGTCTTCTACAACGCGCACAACGAATTCACCTGGCAGAGCACCGTGCTTCTTGCGCCGCTCACAGTCGATGACGACGACGAGACCGTTCGGCGAAAGATCGAGGTGACAGCCGCCTATCTCGACATCTGGCTCATGCGCCGCACCGTCAACTACATCCGCGTCGGTTACTCGAGCGTCAGCTACGCAATGTGGTCACTGTGCAAGGACATTCGCCGCAAGCCCTTGCCCGACTTGATTGACCTTCTCGTCCAGAAACTGAACCAGGACGATGCGACGTTCGAAGGTAGCCCGAACCGAGGACGCGAAGGTATCGCGGATTGGCGATTGAACCAGTTCAGTCGACGGTACATCTACCACTTGCTGGCACGAGTTACCGCATTCGTCGATGTCGGCGCCGGCAAGGCCGATCAGTTCGATAAATATATCGACCGCAAACAGAAGAACCCGTACGACATCGAGCACATCTGGGCTGACAAGTTCGAGCGGTATCAAGAGGAGTTCGGAACCCGCCAGGACTTCGAGACGTGGCGTAATGAGGTGTCAGGATTGGTTCTGCTGCCTGCCGATGTCAATCGCAGCTACCAGGACAAGCCCTTCGAGCAGAAGGCGCCGCACTACGCAAAGCAGAACTTCTATGCCGCGAGCCTGACCCGCAGCGCCTACCAGCATCAACCGCAGTTCGCGCAGTTCTGCGCGGCCGAAAGCCTCGCGTTCACACCGTACGAACACTTCGGCAAAGTCGAGCAGAAGCAGCGGAGCGAACTCGTTCTGGCGCTGGCCAACAAGATCTGGTCTCCGAGTCGGATGGAGGAACTTCGTCCATGACCACACTGCTACGTGACGTCATCGACATCGCCGAACGGGCCGGCAGCGAAGACTATGTGCTGCGACTCACCGACAGCACCGACGACGACCAGCACATCCGCGACGCCCTCGACGCCTACGTGCTCACCGACTCGCTGCAGGAGAACTTCGAGCTGGCACTGAACCTGGTGGCAGACGGGTTGACCCACAACAAGTCCCGTGCGGCCTATCTCACCGGCTCCTTCGGTTCCGGTAAGAGCCACTTCATGGCCGTGCTGTACGCGCTACTCGGCAACCACCCGGCCGTCCGCGTCCCCAGGTACAAGAAGCTCACCGGCAGCTACGACGGCTCGCTCGCCGGGAAGAAGATCCTGCGGCTCACCTATCATTTGCTCGGCGCGAAATCCCTCGAAGAAGCGATCTTCAAGGGGTACGTGCAGCAGATCGCCCGGCTGCACCCGCAGGCGCCGCTGCCTTCCGTGCACATCTCCGACAGTCTCCTCGCGGACGCCGAGAACCTGCGGCGCAATATGGGCGACGAGAAGTTCTTCGAGGGGCTCGGTGGCGCTGGGGGCGACGACGAGTGGGGTGGGCTGATCGGCGCCTGGGACCTGGCCGGCTACCAGGATGCGCTCGCGTCGTCCCCGGAGGATCCGCGCCGCCGCGAATTGGTGTCCGCCCTGGTGGAGGCGTACTTCGGGTCGTTCACCGAGCAGGCCCGTTACGTGGACCTCGACCGTGGGCTGGTCGCGATCTCCGAGCACGCGAAGACCCTCGGCTACGACGCGGTGGTGCTCTTCCTCGACGAGCTGGTGCTGTGGCTGGCGTTCTCGGTGCGCGACACCGAGTTCTTCGCCCGCGAATCACAGAAGATCACCAAACTCGTCGAATCGTCCGGCACCCAGCGAGCGCTGCCGCTGATCTCGTTCGTCTCTCGGCAGATGGACCTGCGCAAATGGTTCGCCGACGCGGGCGCGTCCGGCGCCGAGCAGGAGGCGCTCGACCGTGCGTTCCACTACCAGCAGGGCCGCTTCCAGGAGATAGAACTCGGCGACGACAACCTCGCCGAGGTGGCGCACGCACGGTTGCTGCGCCCCAGGGACGAACCGGGCGCGGAGGTCCTCGACGAGGCGTTCCGCTCCGTCAGCCGCACCGCCGACGTGTGGGACGTGCTGCGCGACAGCATGAACACCACCGACGAGCACCGCGGCGCCTCCGAACGGGAGTTCCGGCTCACCTACCCGTTCTCACCCGCACTGATCGCCACCCTGCGGAGCCTGTCGAGCGTCATGCAGCGGGAACGCACCGCGCTGAAGGTGATGCAGCGGATGCTCGTCGACCGGCGCGACACCCTCACCGTCGACGATCTCATTCCCGTCGGCGACGCCTTCGACTACATCGTCGAGGGCAACCAGCCGATCGACACCCACGCGGGCACCATGTTCAAGGCCGCGCTCGAGCTGTACCACGGCAAGCTGCGCCCGCACCTGCTCGCCAAGCACGACCTGACCGAAGAGCAGATCGCGGACGACCCCGACGCCGCGCCGGCCGGATTCCGCGCGCACGAACGCGTGGCCAAGACGCTGCTGCTCTCGGCGATCGCCCCGAAGGTGCCCGCGCTGCGCGACATCACCGCCTCCCGCCTCGCCGCCCTCAACCACGGGTCGATCAAATCTCGGCTGCGCGGTGGCGAGGCCCGCGTGGTCCTCGGGGTGGTCCGCGAATGGGCCAAGGACGTCCCCGAGATCACCGTCTCCGACGGCGCGAACCCGATCATTCGCGTGCAGCTCGCCGACGTCGACTACCAGTCGGTGCTCGACCGGGTCCGCGGCGAGGACAATCCCGGCCGTCGCCGGGTGCTGCTGCGCAAGATCGTGCACCACGCGATCGGCATCACCACCGCGCAGGACGATCTCGGCGGCGCCGCCACCCGCAGCGTGTATTGGCGTGGGTCGCGACGGGAAGTGGACGTGGTGTTCGGCAACGTGCGCGACGCCGGCTCGGTTGCCGAGACCAGTTTCGACAACCGGCCCGGCACCTGGCGGTTCATCGTCGACTACCCGTTCGACGAACAGAACTTCTCCACCGCCGACGACATCGCCCGGATCGACCGGATCCTCGCCGGCAGCGGCGACCGGCACACGGTGGTGTGGCTGCCGAAGTTTTTCTCCGGCAAAGCTATCGACGATCTTGCGCTGCTGGTCAAGCTGGACTGGCTGTTCACCGGCAGCGGTGACCGCTGGCAGGAAAATTCCGATCACCTCTCCGTGACCGATCGGGCGCAGGCTCGCGGCATCCTGGAGAACCTGCACCGCGGCACCATGACGGGCTTCGAGATGCTGCTCAAACAGGCCTACGGCATCGAGGCGACCGATCCGAAGATGTTCGTCGACGACCCTGGGCACACCGAGGTGCTGGTGTCGCTGAGCAAGGACTTCCAGCCCAAGCTGCCCGCGGCGCTCACCCTGCAGGACGCGTTCGAGAAGATCACCGACCAGGCGTTCTCCGCCACCTACCCGTCGCATCCCGAGTTCACGCCGGCGATGGAGGAGATCACTCCCCGCCAGTTCGAGGTGGTCCGCGGCTATGTCGAACAGGCATGCACCCAGTCCGAGGGCCGCGTTCTCACCCAACCGGGCGGCGAACGCAAGACCGTTCAGCGCATCGCCGGACCGCTGCGCGTCGGCAAGGCCACCGAAGACCACTTCCTGTTCGGGGAGGAACAGTTCGCGTACTGGGCGGGCGAACTGGACCGCGTCGCCAACCAGGCCGGGCCGGGCACTGCCATCCACGTCGGTGTGCTGCAGCGGCACATCGACACCCTCACCCCCGCATGGGGCCTGCGGCCCGAGGCACGGGACCTGGTGATCGGCGCGTGGGCGCTACTGCGTAAACGCGCCTGGTTCGAGGCCGGAGCCCCGATTGCCGCACCCCCGCTCGGGCGGATGCGGGAGAACATCGAACTGCGCGCGGAGGAGCTGCCCGAGCAGCGCGCGTGGGAGGCGGCCAGGCTGGCGGCCACCCAGCTGTTCGGCTACACCCTCGCCCGCACCTACCTGACCGGCGCCAACGTGGCCGAATTCGCCCAGCAGGTGCGGGTTCGCGCCGACAGTCAGCGAGCCGCACTGGCCGAACTGATCGACCGGCTCGGCGCGGCCCACCACGTACTGGACCTCGACACCACCGACACCGACCGGATCACGGCAGCCCGTGCTCTGCTGGCAGCCCTCGACCGGTTGGCGCAGACCGGGGGCAATGTCGCCACCATCGACGCACTCGCCGACCTGGAACTCCCGGTCGGTGGTGAAACCGCGGGCCGGATGCTCGCCGAGGCGGGTCGCGATAGCCGCACCCTGCGCGGCTTCAAATGGCCCCTGCTGGACAAGGTCGCCGCGGGCGCGTCCCGCGGCGGCGAGCGGGCAGAAGCGGCACGAGCGATCCTGCGTCGACTGCGGGAAGCAGTGTCCATCCCTGGGCAGGCGCTCACCGAGGAACTCGCCCGCGGCGAGGACCAGGTGGTCGAGTGGGTGGTCGGGGAAGCTGAACCGTCCCCCACACCCACACCGACCCCCGAGCCCATACCGAAGCCGGAGCCCGCGACAAGGCCGGTCACCGATCCGGAGACCGTCGAACTCCGCGGTCGGGGCGACATCGACGACGTGTCCGCCCGGCTACGCGCCGCCTTCGACAAATACGGCTCGCGGGTGCGGGTCACCTGGTGGGTCGAGTGAGCACGCTCGCCGCCACCCGGCCGATCATCGACGCCAAGCTCGCCAAGGCCGCCGAGAAGCGGCACCGGCACGGGGTGCTCGGGCTGCGCGCCGTGCCCCGCTGGGACGGCGGCGAATTCAGCCACGACGGCACCCGAGTCACCGTCGTGCCGTGCCCGTCCACGCTCGCCGTGTGGGAGGCGCTGCACTCGCGTGCCGACGGGGAATGGCTGGTCATCCTCACCCCCATCGAAGAGGACGAGCTGGGCACAGGTGTGCTCGCCCACCTGCTGGAGGGGAAGCTGCTCACCCCTGACCCGTGGGATGCGCTGCGCAGTACCTTCTCCGCCACCACCATCGAGCCGGCGCTGTACCGGGTGGCGAACGACCGCGCGTTGGCCACCGGCCTGCTGGCCGTGCTGCCCACCTCCGCCTACACCCCGGCGCCGGGCGGGGTGCTCACCCGCACCCACGCGATGTCCGCCGTGGCGCGCGGGGTGCTGGGCGTCACCGACGATCCGGCCACCGAAATCGACACCCTCGCGGTGCTCGAGTGGAGCCGACAGCCGACAGCCGCCGACGCCTACGCGCGGCTGGCCGCCGAGGGTGGGCCGGAACTGGCGGCGTCGCTGACCGGTTGGCTCACCGGACGCGCCGGCCGTCTCGGTCCCGCCGTCGCCGCGTTGCTCGCCGCGGATAAGATCGCCGACCTGGTGCCGCTCGGTCTGCTCGCCGGTCTGCTCGACCCCGAGGTGCCCGGTGGGCAGTTGGCGCTCGGCAAGTTCCAGGGCACGTTCGGGCTGCACCGGCTCGGTGCGGACGATCTGCGTGGCTGGTACCAGGATGCGGCGGCACTGGTCACGGGACCGCTGACCTCCCAGCAGTGCCAGAACGTGCTCGACGCCGCGGACCGCCACGTGCGGGCGCTGGGCATCGAGCCGCTCGCCGGCCGCTCCGAGCTGCTCCCGCAGGGTCTGCACTCCCGGATCACGGTCCTGGCCGATCAGATCGACACGGCCCTACCCCCCGGCCCGGTCACCACGCTGCCCGCGATCCCCGCCGATCTGGCCGGCATCGAGTCCGCGTGGCAGGACGTTCAGCGGCATTTCCTGGCAGCAGAGGACCCCACCTGCCGCGCCTACGCCGCCGCGGTCCGGCTGCTGCGCTGGCTCGCCGGACCGGGCGACCATGGCGCCTCGCTCACCGCACTGACGCAGCGGCACGTCGACGTCGACGCGTGGGTGGACTCCGCCTTGGGTGCGGTGCGCCGGGGCGCCGACCTCCCCGCCAACGTCGCCACGCTGCGCCGGGTCATCGAGACCGTCACCGGGCTGCGCCGCACCCGCGACCGCGCCTTCGCCGCAGCCCTGGCCGACGCGCCGCACCCCGAACCGCTCGTGGTCGAGGATCTGCTCGCCCGCGTGGTGCTGCCGCTCGCCGGGGACCGGCCCACCCTGCTGCTGGTGCTCGACGGGCTGTCCCAGGCGGTGGCCACCGAGCTGATCGGCGTCGCCACCGACACCGGATGGACCGAGGCCGGTGTGCTCGGCTCCACCCGACGCACCGCGGCGCTGGCCGTGCTCCCGACACTCACCGGACGCAGCCGCTGCTCGCTGCTCTGCGGTGAACTGCGCGAGGGCACCGAACAGGCCGAGCGGGCGGGGTTCCTCGACAGCCTCCGCAAGGCCGGCCTGCAGGCGGCGTCCGGTGTCCCGGACCCGATCTTCCACAAGAAAGCGCTCGACTCGATGCCCGCCGGCGCCGCCCTCGCCACCGATGTCGCCAACGCCGTCGCCGACACGGAGGGCCGACCACTCGTCGCGGCGGTGCTCAACTACGTCGACGACACCCTGCACCACACCGACCCTGGCCGCACCGACTGGACCGTCGACACCATCACCCACTTGCGTCCGCTGCTGAAAGCGGCGAGGGCGGCCGGCCGGGCCGTGGTGATCGCGTCCGATCACGGGCACGTCATCGAGCGGCGCGAAAGCACCAAACGGGACCGCGACTCCGTGTACGGACTGCGCGCACACGGCGACCTGACCGCGGTCGCCGACGACGAGGTGCTGGTCCGTGGGCCGCGGGTGCTCACCGATTCCGGGGCGGTGGTGCTCGCCGTCGACGAGACGGTCCGCTACGGCCCCGTGCACGCCGGCTACCACGGTGGTGGTTCGCCCGCCGAGGTGGTGACCCCGGTGATCGTGCTGCACACCGGCGACCGCCCCTCCGGCCTGAGCGAACTCGATTCCGTGCAGCCGGACTGGTGGCACGCGCCGGTCGTCGACACCGCGACCGTGGCGGCCGCATCCTCGGGCTCGGGGTCCGCGTCGGCAACGGTCACCGTCCCCGTGCCCCGATCCCGCCGCAAGACGGCCACGCAGGAACCGAGCCTGTTCGACGAACCGGCCGCCACACGGCCCGTTGCTCCGGGGCGGTCGGTGGCCGACGAGGTGTTGGCCACCGCCGTGTTCCGCGACCAGTTGCGACTGGCCGGCCGGATCGCGGTGAGTGAGAACCAGATCCGCGGCCTGCTCGCCGCGTTGCTGGCCGAACCCTCGCGCGAGCTGACCCTGCTGCGGGCGTCGTCGCTGCTCGGGATCGGCACCGGTCGGGTCGGCGGCGCACTGCTGCAGATCAAACGGGTGCTCGACGTCGAGGGCTACGAGGTGTTGCTGCTCGACGGCGCGGTGCGAGTGGACGAGGCGGCGCTGCGCGAGCAGTTCGGGATCGGCTCGTGACCGCCGTGTCGCCGCGTCGGCGACGGGAGATCCTCGACGCCCTGCGCCGCGGCACCGTGCCGTCCAACGGCCTCGATCAGTTGGCCGTCGGGCTGGGCAGATTCGAGACCGAACTCGACGCCGAACTCGCCGCGGTAGCTGGCGGCGGCGCCATGTTCAAGGCGGTGCGCGGTGACTACGGCTCCGGCAAGACGTTCTTCGCCCGCTGGCTCGCTGACCGCGCCACCAAGCAGGGGTTCGCGATCGCCGAGGTCCAGGTCAATGAGATCGACACCCCGCTGCACAAGCTCGAGACCGTGTACCGGCGCAGTATCGAATCGCTGCGCACCGCGTCGATCCCCCCGAGCGCGCTGCGCCCGATCCTCGACGCTTGGCTGTTCACCATCGAGGACGACGCGCAGCAACAGGGCATCGAGGTCGATGCCCTGCTCGAACGACGCCTCGCCGACGTCGCCACCCGGGCGCCCGTGTTCCCGATGGCGATCCGCGCCTACCGGCGGATGATCGCCGAGGGCGACAACGACGGGGCCGACGGGCTGGTGGCCTGGCTGGGTGGGCAGCCGCATGTCGCCGCCGCCGTGAAGCGGCGCGCCGGCATCAAGGGCGACCTCGACCACTTCCTCACTCTCGGGTTCCTGCGCGGTCTGCTCGCCGTGCTGGCCGACGCCGGCAACGCCGGACTGCTACTGGTACTCGACGAGGTCGAAACCCTCCAGCGGGTGCGCAGCGATGCACGGGCGAAGGCGCTCAATGCGTTGCGACAGCTGGTCGACGAGGTGCACGACGGACACTTCCCCGGCCTGTACCTGCTCATCACCGGCACCCCGGCCTTCTTCGAGGGCCGACAGGGCGTGGCGCTCCTGCCGCCGCTGGCGGACCGGCTGCACACCGATTTCTCCCGCGATCCACGCTTCGACAACCCCCGCGCACCGCAACTGCGGCTCACCGGTTTCGACCTCGACAAGCTCGTCGAACTCGGCGGAAGGGTCCGCGAACTGTTCGTCAGCGGGATCGACGACGCCGACCGTGTTCGCGCCGTTGCCGACGACGCGTTCCTGCGACGCTTCGCCGGCGCGGTGGCAGGCAAACTCGGTGGACGGGTCGGCATCGCACCGCGGCTGTTCTTGCGCAAACTCGTCGACGTTCTCGACGTGATCGAACTGCACCCCGACTTCGACCCGTACACCGACTACGAAGTCTCCATCGCCCCCACCGACTTGCTCGACGGGGAACGCGAAGCCGTCTCGGCGAACGATGTCGACCTGGAATTGTGATGCCGACGGACGATGTGGGCGACGCCTTTTCCCGATTGCACCCTGGCGTGCAGTACCACCTTGTGAACACGCTCCGCTGGGACGGACTGCGTCCCACACAGGCCCAGGCGGTCGGACCGATCCTCGACGGACGTGATGCCCTGGTCATCGCGCCCACTGCTGGCGGCAAGACCGAGGCAACGATATTCCCGTTACTGTCAGCGATGGCCACCGAAGAGTGGCAGGGAGTGTCGGTCCTGTACGTGTGTCCACTCCGGGCGCTGCTGAACAACCTACAGCCGCGGTTGCACCAATACTGTCAGTGGCTCGGCCGCTCGGCCGCCGTGTGGCACGGCGACGTGGGGCAGTCCGCGCGGAAACGGATACTGCTGGATCGGCCGGACGTTCTGCTGACAACACCCGAGTCGCTCGAGGCGATGCTGGTGTCCACCAAGGTAGATCCGGGCGTGTTGTTCTCCGGTCTGCAGGCAGTGGTTGTCGACGAAGTCCACGCCTTCGCCGGGGACGACCGGGGCTGGCATCTGCTGGCCGTGCTGGAACGGCTGTCCCGAGTGGCGAGGCGTGAGGTGCAACGCATCGGGTTGTCCGCCACCGTCGGCAATCCAGAGGAATTGCTGAGGTGGCTGCAGGGCAGCTTCATCGAACGTAAGCGGTCGGTCGTGGCCCCGTCGGCGCCCGTTGCGGCGGCGACGCCCGACATCACCGTCGACCACGTCGGCTCGATCGACAACGCCGCCACCGTCATCGCCGCATTACATCAGGGTGAGAAACGTCTGGTGTTCGTCGACAGCCGTCGCCGCGCCGAGGAACTCGGGTCCGCGCTGCGTGAGCGGGGCGTGCAGACCTTTCTGTCTCACTCCTCGCTGTCGGCCGCCGAGCGTCGTCGTTCCGAGGAAGCATTCGCAGATTCGCGCGACACGGTGATCGTCGCGACCTCCACCCTCGAGTTGGGCATCGACGTCGGCGATCTGGACCGGGTCATCCAGATCGGTGCACCGCGCACCGTCGCGTCGTTCCTCCAACGGCTCGGACGAACCGGCCGGCGCTCCGGAACCCGACGGAACTGCCTATTCCTGTGCGTCGACGAGGACGCGGTGTTGTCGGCGTTGGGGATGCTGGAGTGTTGGTCGCGCGGGTGGGTGGAGCCGGTCACGCCGCCGCCCTCCCCGCGGCATATCGCGGCACAACAGCTAATGGCGCTGTGTCTGCAGGAGCACCGAATCGGGGTGAATCGCTGGCGGGAGTGGTGGGGCGCCCTGCCCGTATTCGACGAGGCGGCACCGGAGATACTCGACTTCCTCTGCGCTGAAGGGTATTTCGAGCGAGATGGCGACTTTCTACATATCGGGCCCGAGGCGGAACGCCGGTTCGGCCGGCGCTACTTCTCCGACCTGACGGCGGTGTTCAGCGCGCCCCCCGAATTTCTCGTGCTCGCCGGACGGGCCGAAGTCGGCACGGTCGGCACCGACCTGCTGATCGAGGAGGTTGAGGGCCCACGGGTGCTGCTGCTCGGCGGACGATCTTGGAAAGTGACGCACATCGACTGGCAGCGTCGGCGATGCTTCGTGGAACCGGTCGACTCGGGCGGCCGGGCGAAATGGTCGGGGCTCGGTGGTGGTGTGTCGTTCGAGATCGCGCGCGGAATGCGATCGGTGCTGTTGGGTGCCGACCCCGAGGGGGTGATGTTGACTCGAAGATCGGTAAACGTGCTGACGGACCTGCGGGCATCGTATGCCGACGCGGTGGACGCCAACCGGTTGGTGTTGGCACTGCCATCGGAGAGCGCGGGACGCTGGTGGACCTGGGCGGGAACTGCAGCCAACCGAAGTCTGCAGGCGTCTCTACCCGGTCTGGTGGACCCCCGGCAAAGGTTCGACGAGCAATCGCTCCGATTGCTGCCCGGCGTCACGGTGGCCGAGGTGTCGAATGCGCTGGCGTCACCGGAGTGGCGCCCACCTGAGGTGAATCGTAACGCCGTGACCGGTCTGAAGTTCTCCGCCGCTCTTCCGCCTGGGCTCGCGGAATCGACCCTCGCGGAACGGCTTGGCGACCTTGTCCATGCGAAAATCGTCAGCGCGGAGACCCGCATCATCCGGAGATAACGACAGTGCCTAGCTCGACGTCGAGTATGAACGCAAGCAGAAGCATCATCCGAGCCATGCTGATCGAGAAGCCCCGGCGCTCGGTCAAGTCCGTCAAGTTCACCAGGGAGATCTGAGCCATGAGCAGGAAACGAGGCAAGACCAAGCACAAGAGCAAGAGCCTTCGGCTCCAGGCTACTGGAGCGTCCAACGATCGAACCGTGCTCCCGATGCGGGGCGCCCTACAAATCGAGACTCTCACCGGACCGGGGGCTATTGGGACCGTGCAGCTCAGTTCGTTCCGGTCATGGGTTGGCTTTTCGGGACGTGCGGGTCATCGTTCGCCACTAGAAACATCGGCCAACTGGCGACCAAATCCGAAGTCTGATGATTGTGCAGTCTCTTCCCCAACATCGAGTACGTCAATGAGAATATTGCGAGCATGCCAGCGCCCAAGGCGACGTCCAACAACGTTCGAAGTCAAAGACGTATTCCGCTCACTCGACTGACCGCCCGTCTACTGAGGCTGACATCTCAGACGCGCGTGCCACAGCACTGTGTTCGTCACTCGTCCCGAGGCGCCGGAGCCGCTTCTGGGTCTGGGGTGCGCTTCGACGCCTCGCGTGCTTCCGCAACTTTGGTGAATCGCTTGCCGAGGAATCCGAGGCCGGCCGCCCCGGCGTCGAGACCGCGGCTACCCAGTGCCAGTGCGGTCTCGCCAACGGACTTGAAGCGGGTGCCGAGCTCCGCGAGTGCATCGCCGACGCTCGGATCTTCATGGTCCTGCCACCCTTGCACCTGGCTTCGGCGCGCGGTCGCGAACGAGTCGAGGTCTTGGCGCAGTTGGATGACATCCCGTTTGAGCTGCGCACTCGACATCCATCGCACGATCTCGAGGGGCTTGATCGCGGCGTACCGGGCGAGCTCGGCCCGCCCGCGCAGGAGTAGTTCGCCATCGGCGGCGAGATGTTCGGCGAGCATCTTGCGCGCAGTGGCTACGACGAGTTCGAGGTGTTCTGGCTCGGTTTGCTTCACACGCTCGATCCGGAGACGCTGCCACAGGTACAAGGAGTCTTCCGCGATCACCAAGAGCTCGAGACTCTCACCGAGCCGATTGTCTTCGACCACCTTCTGCAGATAGCTGGCGCGGTCCTGGACCGGTTTGCTGGCATCGAACCCGTCGACCGACTTGCGGATATGTGCCCTCAAACGCTCGACGACAACTTCGAGGCCGGGGCCGAGCGGTGCGAGCGAGTCCCAGTCGGCTGACGGCAGCTGCCCCGACTCGTCCAGTGTCCGCACAGCCCGGTGCAGTGCCTGGTGGTGCCCGAGCACGTCACCGGTCATCGAGGCTTTGGCGAGGTTGAGGACCTGGTCGACCTTGCCCTCGACCCGCTCGACGGCAGTGGTGGTCTCGGCGATCGCAGTTTGGAGGGCGAGAGTCGCCATGGCGAGTTGAATGGACAGCGCACGCGTGCCCGCGAGGGAAGCCTTCTGCCATTGCATCTGCCCGCGGAACTTGCCGGCGGTATCGACGACGGTCATCCTGTTGAATCCGGGCTGACCGGGCAGAACGTGGAACTTCCTCATGAGTTCGACGCTGTCCGGTGCAAGACGCACGAAGGTACCGTGCTGGGCGCCGATGGCGGCGAGACCGGATGCCAACGCCGCGGTCCCGGCGACAGCCTGAGAGTCGATCCCGGCCACCTCGACCGCGCTGACTGCGTTGAATCGCAGTTTGGCGAGATACCCCTCGACTGCGGTGGGATCGCCGGCCACGAGGACGCCCTCGGGTTCGACGACCACCGTCAAGTCGGATTGCCCCTCAGCGCGCATACCGTCTGCCGTCGTCAATTCACCCATGGGGATGCCTCTCGTTTTCTTCGAGCGTTCCTTCTTCATTACTCGAGTGATGCGCAGCGTACAGGGCGTCCTGGCACCCCTTTTCACCTTCCTGCCCTCGGTACGGCCAGCTAGCTTGACTGCATGTACCTGGATCGGGCGCCCCTGCCCGGACATGTCTCTGCGACGGTCTGGCAGAGTGGTTCGCGTCATCACCGCGGGGGATCCTCGGTGCGTCCTACGATCGGTGACGTGATCCCTGCAGACAGCCCCGGCCCGTTCGCGGGAGACCCTGCCGCCCTGCCGGGTGAGAAAGCAGACATCCTCGCCCGCGTCTCGGCGGCGGTCGGCGAGGGTGAGCTCGATCGGGGGCGACAAATCCTGCGCACCGAGTATCCCTTCACGCCCATCGCAAAGACGCCGCGGAAATACACCGCCCGGCAGTGCTTGCGAATCTTCTATCGGGACGGATTCCTCGATCGATACTCCGGCCTGAAGCTGGTGCATCCGGGGGCGCTGCGGGCGTTGTCGGTGATCATGCCGGAGGAGTTGCCTGCTCATCCGAACTGGGCCATAGATCAGGCCCACTTCGCGTACTGGGAGTTAGTCCCCACACTTGATCACCTGATGCCGGTCGCCCGCGGTGGCGCCGACGATGAGTCGAACTGGATGAGCACGTCGATGTTGCGCAACTCCGCGAAGGCGCATTGGACCCTCGACGAGCTCGGCTGGACCCTCTTTCCGGCAGGCGACTACAAGAAGTGGGACGGATTGGCCGGCTGGTTCGTCGAATACCTACACGCACATCCTGAACTGGTAACCGACAAGTACCTCGCCCGATGGTTCCGCGCCACCGTCGACGTCCGCGCCGAGCTGCCCTGACGTTTCCGATCCTCCAGGCATACAAATCCGACTCCGACACAGCTCCGATCCCTCCACCGACTGGCACAATCGTCGCTATGGCTGCTGGTTTCGATACCCACGAGATCGACGAGCTCGCCTTTTATGTCTACGTGTACACAGATCCGCGCAGCGACCAAGCCTTCTATGTCGGTAAAGGACAAGGTAATCGGGCGTTCGCACACCTGTCAGCAACCGGCGAGCACGAGAAGGTTCAACGGATCGCGGAAATCCGCGGCGCGGGATACGAGCCGCGCATCGAAATCCTGGCCTTCGGACTCGACGAAATGACTGCGTACAAGGTGGAGGCGGCGGCGATCGACCTGATCGGATTCGAGAACCTGACGAACAAGGTGGTCGGGCGCGGTGCTCGTCGGTTCGGTCGAATGTCCATCGATGCAGTGCACGCACGACTGTCGGCCCGAAAGCTCGAACGGTTCGAGCACCGCTGCATCGCCATCACTGTCACGAACAGTCTCGAAATGGCCCGCGAGCGCCTCGGATCTCGCTTCGAAGACTCGTCCGATGACGCGATCGCCGCACTCTACGATGCGACCCGAGGAACCTGGCGTGTCGACTTGAATCGCGCCGAGAGCTGCGAGTTCGCCCTCGCGGTCAACGGCGGCGTCGTGCGTGAGGTCTATCGCATCGCCCAATGGTTGCCCGGCGGATCCACCCACTACGTCGATTCCGCCTTGACTCCGCTGGAAGGTCGCTACGAATTCGTCGGCAAGATCGCCGAGGACGCGGTACGCGAAAGGTACCGCTTCAAGCAGATCGGTCCGTCGACGCAGAACCCCATCCGGTATTTCGAACCCGGTGACACACCAACTTGATCAGCAGCAGCACACTGCCACGCAAGTTCATTCCAACGAGACGAATACTTCGTCCTCACCGCTGAAGGACGCTTCGACGATCCAGTTGGCACCGGTGAGCTGCTCAGCGGGCACGGAGATACAGATGTTTCCGCGTGATGTACCGCGCGGATACAACTCGCCGGTGTCGCTGAGGGCGTTCGGAATAACGCCGCAGGAATCGGCCGATGCGCTACCGAAGACGTTGTTCGACGAACCAAGGATCCGGAAGCTCAGATCAATCCACGGGGTGCCGGTGTCGGCACCGGTGTAGGTGGCCGACACATCCGCCATGACGAACTGACGGCCGGCGGCCGGGGGGTCGTTGAACTGGTTCTCTGCGAGGACAGCGTCCGTCGCGTCCTGGGTGGTGGAATGGATCGTGATGTCCCATTCCGGCAGGGTCAGCGCCTGGCCCGGGTGTAGCGGGTTCTCCCGGCTACCGGGAGCCGCTTCGGCGTCGGGTGCGGGTGCTTCCCCGGTGACGGTTGATGCCGAACCCCCGAGGTTGTCCAGCTTCTGATCCAACTCGTCGACGGCACCGAAGAAGATCGTCATCCCCCAGATTCCGAGTGCCACTGCCACGACTCCGAATCCTGTGCCTGCGAGGGTCATGATCTTGTTCGTGGCGAGCCCTTTTCGGACTCGACCAAATCCCAGCAGCCCAAACAGAACAGACAACAGACCCAAGATGAGCGCGATGAACCCGGTCAGTGGAACCAGTCCGAAGACCACTCCGACAATGGCCAGAACGAGGGCGGTGACCCCGAAACCGTTGCGAGCTGATGTGGAGGACGTATTGCGGGCGGGATCGGGGTACGGCCCTGCAGAGAAGGTGGGGTTGCTGCCCTCGTTGGTCCTCGGGTCGAATCCATTCGGTGGCTGGGTAACCGGCCCCGGATGCGCAGGAAGCGGCTGCGTTGCTGCAGTCCATTGCTGCCCGTCCCACCAGCGAAGCTGGGGTTTGCCCTCCGGATCGGGATGCCAGCCCGGCTGGGGCGTCGGTGTCGTCATGCCGGTATCAAACCAGACGGCCCGGGCATGCCCTGTATCAGGATTTCAGGTAGCCGCACTTGACCTCACGAACCCGCGCAGCTGACCAGATACCGCGTCAACGAACTCACCCGGCGGCCTATATCACTATTCAAGTTCGACCGTTAGAGTCTTTTGGATGCAAAACCCAACCCGCGTACATCGAGCACGCCAGAGCCGGAAGCCTTCGCGTGGACGCTGACAGCGCCGATGCCGTCTCCGGTGGCGTCCAGACCGAAGATCTCCTCACCCGAGCGGTGATCGAGGCTCTTGCTGCGGGCAGGTCGTGGGCGCACATCGCCACGCAACTCGGGGTTCCACCTCCAGTTACCCGCGATGACCTCGCCGTGACCGATCGGGACTGGCAGGAGGCAATCGTCGCTCACGAGAATGCCCGAGCAGCACGACTTAATGACCAGACCTGGACCCCGCGGTCGTAGACGAGGCACCGGGAGAGCCGTCGAATACCGTCCAATCGCCGAATGCCGGTTGAGAACTGCAGATGACCTGGGCGTCAGAGCTCGTCGAGCGACACCAGCCCATCCTGCAGCGCCCGGACCAACAACCCGGACTTGTCGGCAACAGGGCGCCCGACGGCGGCGTATTTCGCCCGGATCCGGGCCAGGTGGGTGTTGATCGTGCCCAAACTGATTCCCAGTTCGGAGGCGGCCACGTTCTTCGATTCGCTGCGCAGCCACAGGCGAAGAATTTCCAGCTCGCGCGGCGACAGCGCGGGCCGCCGCTGCAGCCCCACGACGGAGTCAGGCAGGGGCCCAGGACCGGAACTCATAGCGATCTCACCTTCTCGAGCTGCAATGACTACTGCCGGTCGATCACTGCTCGCCCGGAGCAGCACACCATCCATTTGGGGAAATACGATCGGTCCGCGACTTTTCCGCGGTAAGCAAACCGTAGCTAAAGCCTGTTTTTATGGACGTGTCGCCGCGGACACAGCTGACGGAGATTGGTCGTCGGAAGCCTGCAGAACCAAAGTGGTTCTTCGGTGCGATGGTCCATCCGACCGAGGTTTAGGGTTAGTGCTTTCAGCACTCGGCGACCTCGTTTGACCACCGACTCGGACACGCCGCCACCATCACTCATCAGTGCCGCCAGATGCCAGGAAGCGCACCCGGCTTGA
Organism: Rhodococcus mengyinensis; assembly: GCF_048381435.1. Taxonomy (NCBI): domain Bacteria; kingdom Bacillati; phylum Actinomycetota; class Actinomycetes; order Mycobacteriales; family Nocardiaceae; genus Rhodococcus; species Rhodococcus mengyinensis. The sequence goes on from NZ_JBLWIT010000117.1 coordinate 53,185, forward strand.
TGAGCCGTTGACGTGGAATCCTGATCACTTCCGGGCTTGGGGTACTGCCTCCAACCCCAGACGGTCACGGCGTAGTGAGCGAACGAGACCGGCCAGAAAGTTGCCCACCAGTACAAGTGCGTTTCAGTTCCCCGCGAGTCGGCTGCCGATCGGCAGTCACGAAATGTCAAGTCATTCAGGCGAATGATTTTTCGATACCGCTTCTCGATACCTGCTTCCCCACTGAGGAATTCGGCGATTGATGCCGTACATTGCATCGCGTGATCTCTCATTACTTGGCAGCGGCGAGCACACTTTGCGCACCTTGATGTCTTGGTCCTGCTCGTCGACCTTCAATGCCAGGCCGATGTTCTCGACGGTTGGTGCCAACAGTCACATTTTCGGATTGCCGAATGTGGCGGCCGGATGTGCGCGCGAATCGTTTGCCGATGGCGAGGCCACGTGCCAGCGCTGATCGCTGCAATCCTCGTCTTCGCGATCGTCATTTTCGCGATCTCGGTCGTTCTTCACATTTTGTTTTGGCCATTTATCTTCGCTCAGGACTACTTCCTGTTTGAGCATGGCATTGACCGATACTCGACTCCGGCGATCATTGTCGGCGTGGTCGCGCAGCTCATCTACATCGCTGCCGCTATCGGTGGAGTGTGGATCTCGACCAGTTGGAAGCCACCTACGGATCGAACAACGGGCAAGGTCGTTGGAGGAGGCGTGTTCCTTGTGGTGTGCGCCTTGATGTTCGCATTCTTTTACCCCACTAACATGTCGCCACAACAACGTCTAGACATGTTCACGGAAAAGTGCACCGAGGAGGTCGAAGCCCAGTATCCGCCAGGGGACGGCCAGCCCCTCCGAGCCGATCTGATTGATCGGTGTGTCGGAAGCAAAGTCGACGACATGTGACCGGCGCGAATGCCCCGTGCCACTGTGCAGACTCGCGATCGCCCGTTCGCCTCATGGTTGCGGGTCCTTCCCTCCGTCGACGAGGTCGCCGAAGCCACGACGGCGGAGGCTCCGGACGAGACCGGCCGACGGCGTGTGTTCTCGGAGCCACTCGGCGATGGCGGCGGATTGCGTCGTGCGGTCGGCTCTTCCCAGTTTCAGCTGGTTGAGTAGTACACCGGTGGTGCTGGGGGCTGGCATGGGCGATCCGATCGGCAGAAAGTTGCTGTCGTCGTGGAACCGCTCATTGATGTCCATGCGGATCGTCCGTTCGGGTCAGGGTTCCTCTGGTCCGTCGACCACAGATATCGATCGGGTTGAGCGGCAGCGGGGTGCTCAGGTGCCGTCGCCAAGGATGGAAGTCAGCTCGGCCAACAGTTGGTCGGCGCGGTCTTCGATGTCGTCCAGAAGATCGGTGACGTCGGTCAAGTCTCGGTGGGCGCTGCGGCGGGCCTCGATCCCTCGTTCGTAGTAGTGCGGATCGAGGACACGGCCGTCGTCGATCGAGTGCATGTCGGGTGCCGTGTCCGGCCGCGTCTTTCGTGGCGGAAGAGTGTGTGCGGGTGCTTTTCCGGACAGGTGGGCCTGGGTAATGGCGGTGATCGCGCGTGCGGTCAACGGCGTCGGGTCGAGCGGAGTGTGGCCCCAGCGGTTGATCGGGGTCAGCAGCGGTCTGTCGTCGGTGCGGTAGGCGGCGTCGAAGCCGGCGAGGTCGCGGCCGGCTTCGAAGTGCCTGGCGACTGTGCTGGTGCCGTGGTTCTGGTCGAGAAATCCTAGGACCTCGGTCCATTCCCGGTAGATCGAGACTATGGGTATCTCGGGTGATTCGGGCAGGCCGATTGGTTCGCGGTCGACGCTCAGCAGTAGGGGTGCACTGTGATCGCCTGGGGCGGTGATGTCCCGGCGGCGGATCCGGGCGATTTGCTCGAAACCCATGCCCGCCGCGGCCAGGGCAAGGATGAGGGCATCACGGCGGCCGAATAGTCCGGCCGGCCACCCGGCGATAGGAATCTGCGTAAGCCGTTCGGCGACGAGAGCTGATCTGCGTTGCAGCCGGGCGGCTCTCGTGGCGTTGAGGGCACGGCGGATCGCTTCATCGGTGCCGGGTGCCGGGTGTCCCAGCCGGCGGTGGGCGGCGTTGATGACGCTGACCCGTCGTCGTTGGGTGGCCGGGGCGGCGGGGTTGTCGTGTAGGAAGCGGGCCAGCTGCTGCGAGGTGGCGGGGATCGGTGGTTGGTCGGTCGCGGCGCACCAGTCGGTGAACAGCGCCCACACGTGCCGATCCCGAGCAGAAAGGCGCAGTGATGCATTACTGGCGCCGGGTGTGGTGGCGTACACGGCTACAGCCCGAGGACGGTGACGGCGTTCCCGACCAGCGGGGTACGTTCGCGGGCATACACTTCGAGCATTTCCGGCGTCCGGTGCCCGGTCTGACGCATGATCGCGTGTGCGTCCGCGCCGTTGCGGAAGGCTTGGGTGACGAAACCGGCCCGCAGCGAGTGTCCGCCGAGCTGGCTCACCAGGTCGGCGTCGTACCCGGCCTGTTCGGCGCGGCGACGGATCGCCTTGTGCACCGCCGCCCCGGACAGCGCGGTCTCGGACAGGTTGCCGTTCTTGCGGATCGACCGGAACAGCGGCGCCCGCGCTGTGGTGCGTGGGACCGTGCCCCGGCAGACGTGCGCATCGAACGGTTCGGCGGTGGTGAGGAGCCGGATCACCCCGGGGCGGCCGCGGGTGTCGAAGGCTGCCACGATCTGCGCCCACCGGGCGTACGCGCACGGCGGGCAACTGTCGTGGCGGTCGGTGAACGGCAGCGCCAGCACAGTCCCTTTGCCTTCCTGATCGGTTTTCGACCGGCGAAGGCGCACGTGCACGCCGTCGTGCCGGTGCACACTCACGTCGGCGCCGTCCAGGCCGACCAGTTCGCTGCGCCGGAACGCCCCCGCGAACCCCATCAGGATCAGCGCACTGTCGCGGCGTTCGAGCACCGCCTGCGCCCACCCATCCACCGTGTTCCTCGCGGCGGCGGTGATGGTGACGATGTCCGTCGTCAGCAGGGCGGCGCGCGGGTTGCGGGGCCGGTCCCCCACGGCGGCGTAGTCACGGCGGATCCCGGACAGGGTGGCGCGCACAATCTCCTGCCCGGCCGGGGACTCATGTCCGGCCCGGTGGTGATGATGGGCGATCGCGGCCACCCATTTGGTCAAGGTGGCCGGCGCATATACCCGGATACCGTCCGTGCCGATGGTGTCGGCGGCATCGACGAGGTACGCGGCCACCGTCGCCGGATGCGCCGGCAATGGGGTGTGCCCATGGGTGCGGCACCACTGGTCGAACCTTCGCCACGCCGACGCATAGGTACGGCGAGTGCCCTCGGAACGGGACTCAGCCACCGACCGGCCGATCCGCGCCGCCACTCCCTCCGGCAGATCCGGAAACACCACAGCGTCGCCGGTAACAGCAGCCGACGGCACCTCGCGGGGGCGCAGGCCTTGGTCGATCGTCATGCCGGGACGATAGCGGTATCCCCCGACACAACAGCGTTTGTGGGGCCCGTCGACCGACAGTGCGTTCACATGAGCTGCCGATTCCCACAAAAGGCCGACTGACCTGATAGTAGGGAAATTTGAGGGCACTACGCTCGGCGGGTTGATGTGTGTACCCGCCGTGCCCCTCCATCGGGTCCCGGCCGTCGTGAGAAAGCGTGTGTTACCAGATAGTGGCGAAGAAGGGCTCGATGAGTAAGAAGTGGACGATCGCAGGCGGGGCGGTTGTTGTCCTGCTGTTGCTCGGGGTGGCGGGGTCGTGCGGCGCCGATGAGGAGACCGAACTCGGGCGGCCCCAGGCCGACCCCTTGAAACCGGAATGGGTCGGGACGGTCGTCTCCACCGACGTCGACAGCAATCGGCTCCCGACCGCCGACATCGACTTCGGCACCTCGACGAGGAGGATCACCCTCGCCCGGGTGAAGGCCCCGTCCTGCGGCGGGGACGGCGATAGAGCTGCGCAGGCTCTGCGCACCCGGCTCGCGGATCTCCTGCCGGCCGGGACTGCTGTGCGGGTAGCGAGGGCAAGTTCCCGCTCGTTCAGCACCACCATGTTGGACAGCTCGTCCGGGTACGTCTTCACTTCCGCGCCGCTCGCCGCGACTACGACGGCCACGCTGACGACAACGGCGGCGCCCACCTCTATCTCCTCTCCCGCGCCGTCACCCTCGACCACCACGGCCTCGGCCGAGGGGACGAGTACAGCGCCGGCTGTCGGTGGATCCGCCAACGAGCTGCTGCTCGCCGAAGGCCACGGCTCGATCACCAAACCGGACCTCGATTTCTCGATCGCGGCGAGCAAGCCGCTCAACGAGCAGATCACCGCGGCGACTCGCGACACCGCCGATGACACCGCTCAGTTCGCGCTCCTGGTCTCGGCCGCGCAGAGCGCCTGGGATTCGTCGGCGGGCTCCCAAGCGGCGTGCCGCATCACTGACCAGCCTCGGGCGGACGAGAAGTTGCGGCGCGACGAGGAGGAACGCATCCGCCGCGAGCAGCAAGCACACCTCGATGCGCTCCGCGCCGGTGAGGATGGCCAGATCGGCACCTCCGACGACGACGAGACGCGGTACTACTACGACGCCGACGGCAACCTCGACGTCCGACCGGACTACAGCAGCCCCAGCTACAGCGGCGGTGACGGCGGTGGCGGTGGCGGCGAGAGCCGCTTCTGCAGCAAGAGATGGTGGTGCTGAAATCATCCCGCTGATCGGTTCTTTCGGAGTCCCCAGTGCTCGGTCGGGCACTCCCTTGCACTGACCGGACGTGCCTCGAACTGAGGCGCGACCTCTCGCCGGCGAACCCCTTCCGGGTTCGCCGGCGAATTGGTCTGTGGGGCTCTGCTCCCCTGCTATGCGCGGCACCGGCGTAGGCGAAGCTCGACACGTGAAGGCCCTATACCGGGTGTGGGTGACTCAGGCGGAGAAGGATGCGATGAGCCAGGTTCTGCACTTCTGCTGAGCGGGGAACCCGACCGACCGGGTTCGACCCACGCGGACGCTGTGGCCATGCTGAGGTGCCGGGCGCACAGCCGTGGTCCTATCGGGCTTGTGGAACAGCCTCTCAGCCTGCAGGATTGGCGCACAGCGTCGCGTTTGTGGTCGTCGGCCGGGGTGACGGACCGCCGACTCGGTGCGCTGCGCCGAGGTGCGCGGGCCCCGCGTATGAGGGTCACGGCACCCAGAACACTCCCGTCCCGGCGATGACCTCGTGCCCGATGGTCATCGATGCGGTCACCGGTCCTATACCCGTGAATGCACTTGCGGACTCGTTGTACGGGACAGTCAGTACTCCAGCGGCCCCAGTCGCTAGGTTTCTCCAGTGCATCCAGTAAGTGCCGTTGCCGTTGGCCGAGATGGCCGGGAAGGTGACGGTGCCGGGTCTCTCACCTGTTATTACCGTCGGAGTCCTGACACAGTAGTAGAGCGGCGGCGGGCACCCCACAAAGAGACCGTTGCTCCAGACGAGCGGAATCTGAAAGCTGTTCACAGTGGGCGCTGCTGACGCCGTGCTTGGTGCGATAGTTAACGGGGTAGCCACCACCAGGGCGGCGACAGTGAGTGCTTTCACGAGCGTGGACTTGAGCACGGTGCGAGCCTTTCGTTCACTGAAACGACTACTCAGACCCGCCCCGACGCAGATTGAGATCAACGGTAACTGCTATCTCCTGGTCTCGTGCGGCGTTTGGAACTGGTGGAGTTCGTCCCAGTCCTGGCATGCCCGCTCCACGTGAGTGAGCCACCGGGCGGATCCCCGGACCAGGACATGGCGGGCTCAGTGGCCGATGCGGCCCGCAAGCAGGTCCGCCGGTACTGGCTGGTGTCGGAGCACCGGTCAACCTGAACGGACACCGCTCGACACACCCCGGGGCGATTCCGACCAGGTGGCCACGTAGGGCGACGGCCACCCCACCGCTCGGCCGGGGTGGTCGCATGCAGCTCACGGGGACGGACCCTGGTCCGTTCGAGCGTCCTCCCGAGCACGGTATCGGCCACGTTCCCGTGAAAAATGCGTTGAGGTGCGATTTCGGTGGAGACGGTGCGGGAAGAGGAATTCTCGTCACCAACCGCGCACAAACCGGAAGTAAGCCGCTGCAGGGCCTCGGTAGCCCCAGCAGAGCATTCCGAGTCATACCCATGAGTCTCCCGGGAGAATCCGCTCCCGCCCTATTTTCCCGGACCGATACGCCGCTTGTGCAGGGTCAACAAGGCGGTCGGACAGGGCGGCGGCGTCGCGCAGGATGTCGGCTACCAGGAGTTCGCGCCTGCCCTCGACGGCCGCACGGACGGTGCCGACGAGCTCGTCGCGTCGGTGGGTCGCCTCGGCGATGTGGGCGAGGACATGGTCGGGGCCAAGGTGGCGCTCATGAGCGGCCCCGTAGCCGTGAGCCGAGCTGGAAGGCCCCGTCGAAGACGTCGTAAACCTCGTTCAATGCCCGCTGCGTATCGGCGAGTCGGTCGATGGTCTCGGCGACCGCGACGGCGCCGTTCATGGCTGGGCCGAGCTCGTCGACGTCGACCTGCTCGGGGTCGAGTTTGCCGTACTCCTCGTACAGCTCCCGGACGCGGCGCATCAGTTGGAGCAGGTCGTCGCGGGCCTTTCCGACCTCCTCGTTCAGGTCGGCCGGCGCATTCTCGTCGGTCATGCGATCACTCCCTCGGTTGAAGCTGGCGGGCATATCGTGCAGGCGGCCCGCCCGCCAGCACTGGGCCAGCATCATGCGACGGGTGTAGAGCTCGGCGGGCAGGTAGGGGTTGGTGGCGTCGAGGATGCGGGACTGGGCGACGCCGAGCTCGTAGGCCGCTCTGTAGGCGTTCACACCGTCACCTGCGTATCGTCGGCGAGGTAGCGGTAAACGGTTGCCCGGGAGACGCCGAGCGACCTACCCACCTCAGCGGCCGAGAGGCCCTGTACACGCAGCTCAAGGGCACGCGCGGCGTCGGACGTGTCGACGCGTCGAATCACTGAGACCCACGCTCCCAAACCGACGGTGTTCCGGCTATCCGCCTCTGCCAGGTCCGCCAGCGCGATCAGCGACTGTGACACAGAAAGTCCTCTATCCATCGGGCGTCCAAGTCCGAACCCCGTCCACTATCGCGCATCACGTCGAATTACGTGAGGGGAAGTCTCACCCAGGACCAGAGAGGTCGAGGTCAGGTACGTGCAGGACGGGTGCTGGCAGTGCTGTACCCCGGCGCGATCCTGGGTCTCGGCGTCGTGTGCAGCCTCTGGGGAGAGGATCCACACGAGCGCCGCCGACCTTTCGGGGCGTGAGCGTATCGGGCTTCTGGTTTCTGTCGCGGAACCGGCGGTGCTACCAGCCGAGCTCGAACCAGTCGACTTCGCGCAGGGCTGTCTCGATGCGGGTGGCTTCCCGAGCGATTTCGGCGGGGCGTTCGATGGCTCGAACCCTGGATTGTGTGACTCCCGGCGATATTTGGCACGGTGTCAGGGGACCGTCCAGACACCGGCGCCGGGCGTGCTGGCGAGCATCCGGTATCCCGGCCCATCGGCGGGAATCGTGGCCACGGCGACCACCGTCCCGGAACCGGTCTCGACCGATGTGCCGTAGCGGTTGTCGAGGTATGCGACACCCGCTGCACCGGTGGAGATGTTTCGCCAGTGGACGTGGACACCGGTGTACGGCCCGAGGCGGGTCACTCCCGGGGTGTCAGTGTCGGTAGTGGCGGTCAGGTAGAAGTAGCCCGAGCTCGGGAGTCCGGTCACACCGACGCTGAGACCGGCAACAGGAATGGGGAAGACACTGTCGATCGGTGCGGCGGCGGCCGGCTGTGCCGCGAGAAGCAGCGCTGCACCGGCTCCAGCGACGACGGATGCTCGGCGTAGACGGTGACGTGGTCTCATCGATGGACCTCCCTGCCTGGTGGCCCGCTCTCGGTTCCGACACCGACGCCAGCCAAAGGATGCTGTCAGCCTACGTCCGCACCGGGTGACCCGACCATGAATCACCTGGTCGAATCCATCCGGCGTCGACGAGCGTAGTTGCAATAGCCCGCCACCTTCGGCCGTCAGAACCGCGCCACTTATCGCTGAAGTCATAGCCTTTCGTGTTCGCAATCGATGGTTCGCGAGACACCCCGAACCCGAGGGCGTTTCCCCAGGTCGTCGGTGCCACGTTTCCCGTGTCCGCGGCTATGGCGCACGCTCGGGGGTTCGTCTTACGCTCGACGGCTGCGGATCGACCTTGGCCCAGGTCTCCACAGCGATCAACTGGCGAGTTCGTCGTCGGCATCTACCACCGGCGGGTGAGGTGCACATGGAAACAGACCGTCTACTGCAACCTTCTGAGCAGCAACCAACCGGATCGTGCCAAATAACGTCGGCAAAACCGCCGCCCCGCCCCCGTCTCCGGGAGTTCCTAGTGGGCACCTACCAGTTCGTACGGTGTTGATTCGGATTTCTCGCTGCCGTTGTCCGTTGCCTCATCGGTAAGTGGGAGTGGCGGGGTACGGAATCCGGCGTCAACTGCGAGGTCTTTGGCCTTGTTGTATCGGCGCAGTGCAGTGCTCGCCCACTTCTCCCCTGTTGCCTCCGCAAGTGCTGCGAACGTTGCGTCTGGTTGCTCGATCTTCAGTCGGGCGGTCTCCTTGACCATCGGATCGAGCTTGCTCGACTCGATGAAGGCGAGCAGATATTCAGTGGTTTGCAGTTCGTCCGGCAACACCGAGGTCTCGGTCTCCGCCGTTGCGAGCTCGTTGCGCGCAATGTCCTGATCGTCGGCAACGGACTCTGCAACGACATCATCTTCATCAGCGCAACCGTCAACGCGGGTTGTCCCGGCCTCTGCAATGTCGTCGTTCATTGCATCAGGCGACGTTCGTACTCTCGCAACCTGAGTCTCTGCGGCACCGACATAGACGCCAGCATTACTTGCATTACCAGCATTCATGTCATTAATGGCGAAACTGTGCTTGCCGTTGCGGTCGGGGACGACCTGCGGGTTTAGCCGAGAGCTGACTGTGCCTGCGTTGCCTCGCTCCTCGTCCGCCCTGCTGGTGATGTCGTTGCATAGGGCGTTGTACTCGGTGTGTGCTGTACCGATTGCCTTGATGAGGATGCCGACACCATGGGTGAATGCCAGCACCAGCAACGGCGGAATGATCGCAATGAGCGACGCGCCTGTCGGCGTCAGCGGTGTGAAGCCCAGGTCGATGCCGGCCGCGACGTTGCGGGCAGCTTCTTCCCCGGCTCGGCGGGCATGGTAAGCGTTGCCGAACACACTGATGAAGACCACTACGACGGCGAGCCAGAGGAAGAACCGCTTTCCTGTCGCGCGGCCACTGATCTTGCTCAGCGCAACAACCGCGATCGTTGCGCCGAGGATTGCGCCGTCGACGATGGCCGGGAAGATCCAGGTGAGGTAGTGCGGGATCCCGGCTTGCAACGCGAGGTCGCGTTGCACGGCAAAGGACAACACAAAGGCCCCTGTGGTGATGCCAATTGCAATGGAAATCGCAACGATCAGAGCCGCAATCAGCGCGCGGACCTGGATTCGTGCTGCTCGAATACTAAGGTCATTCATGACTGGTCTTCCTTCCACGGGGTACCGGTCGGAACGAGGCCCCTGCCGACCCAAACGGCAGGGGCCTCATCTCTTTGCTAGTCAGCGAGCGGACGGCCAGGTGGGAGGGGCTTGTCCTCCCCCTCAAACGCGTTGCCGTCGTTGTGTTGCGCGGCGCGGCGCTGTGTTGCGTCGGCGAGCGCCTTCTCCACGAAGTGCGACCAGTTGCGGTCGGCCTCGGCGGACTGCGTTGCTTTGAATGCCAGGCGCGCTTCTTTCAGGACGTCTGGGGCGATGTAGACGGTTGTCGGTTTGTTGCTCGGCTTCTTCTCCGGTTCGGCCGGCTGTTGCGCGGCCACAGCCGTCGATGCCAGATCCGTTGCAGCCTTGTTGCGTTGTCTCCTCAGTGCTGACACATCGGGGGTCGCAGCTCGCGCGGACGCCCCAGGTCGCGGCGGCAGCCCCGTGATAGCTCGATCCGTTGCACTCACGATGCCGCCACCTCCGCGGCCTCGGCCTCAGTGATGCGTTGCACCATCTCTTGGCATACGGCCAGCAAGTCCGCGGCGACCTCTTTCGCGCTTTTTGGTGCGTGTTCCTGGGCCTTGGCACTGCCGCGGACGACTTCGTACCACTTCGGTCCGCTCTGGACGACGTCGTCGAGCTCATGGACCAGCACTCCCCGCTCCCGGATTGCGAGTGCTGTGGCTTCTGAATGCCTCACCATCTTCTCGAACACGACGTCGTCGGCGTCCCCACCGAACGCCGTGGCGATTCCTTCACGAGCCGTTCTCTGTACGGACGTGGAGTTCGCGCCGACACCGACGAGGACAACGCCGAGGAGGTCCAGCTCCTCGTTGACGTCCATGACCGAGGTGAGGCGGGCCGCGACGGCTGCCATGCCTTTGCGGCTCGACCCGTCTGTCTTCGTCGGGACGAGCAGCCACTTTGCGGCCGCAGCGGCAGCAGTTTGCAGTGTCTCGTCGCCGGGAGGGCAGTCGATGAGCACCATGTCGTACTCGCCTGCCAGCGGCGCCAGAGCCGTCGCAAGGGCTAACTTGGCACCTAGCGGGTCTTTCGTCGCTTTCGAGGCCAGCGCGGCGGTAGCCATCGACAGATGCGTTCCGCCCGGGATGATGTCGAGGTTGGGACGAATATCGCGGACCGGGGTGATTGGATCACCGAACGATAGAGCCTGCGCGAGATTTTTGCCCTCGTCGTCGATCTCGCCGTACGTGTAGCCGAGATCCTCCGCAATATTGCCCTGCGGGTCGAGATCGACGAGAAGGACCTTGTAACCAGACTCGGCCAGCAAACCAGAGATGTTCGCGGCCAGGGTCGTCTTGAACACTCCCCCCTTCCCGTTGATTACTGCGGTGACTCGATGCAACGCGACCGCATCGCGTTGCGGGACTACGTGCGTGCGAGGTGGTGGCATCGGTGTCTCCCTTGTTGTCCCGGAGCGGGTTTCACTGTTAATGCTGGCATTGCCATCAATGATGGCTATTGCTTGCAACGCCAGGATTACCTGCGTTGCAGGTGTTGCAGGTGTTACCAGCGTTGCTGGTATTGCCCATGTTACCGGCAACGCAGTCATTGCAAGCATTAATGTCATTCCCGGCGTGTCGCCCTGCCAGTAATACCGGCAATGCTTTTATACAGGTCAGAGCGCCTATGCTGGCATTGCTTTCATTACCTGCACAGATCCCTCATGCACGCCGGAAGTAATACTTGTTTTGCATGCAATGCTGGCACTTCGTGCGCAACGAGTGGGGCATCAGCTTCCGAGGTGCTCAGACTGTTGCATCGGCAAGCTTTACCAGCATTAACGGCAAAGCTTGGAATCCGGCTATTGCAAGGAACACTGGCGCAACGTCCGGCCGTTGCGTTGCCGCGTTGCAGTACGTCATCCTGTTGCGCCACGGCCCGATGTTGTGTTGCCTGCCGTGATTGAGCCGGAGAGCGCCTGACCGCCAAACAGGCCGCCGCCGCCGAAGCTATTCCTGCGGCGAAACCCCGACGCCTGCCAACGGGTGCGGAAACCAATCTTTTGGGCCAGTTACCCTTGGAGGCACCCCTCAGAGGAGGGGCGTCCTCGATCCTGTTGCTTCGGTTCGAGTCGCATCGCAGTCGCGGCGTCCGAGTTCCGCACTGCGCAATCGGGGCTACATCGACGGGTTGAGATGCCAAACACCACGCTGCCGTCCTCGTTCGACGTTGAGACACCTCGAGAAACCTCGTCAGAGTCGGAGACTGGTGACTGCGTACGGCCACAGCGCGATTTCAAGGTCGCTCCGTTCTCGTCGCGCCCCACCTCGGACTCTCGAGCGCAGTAGGCACGCTGGCGAGATGCCCTCGTCCACACCCGGACGGACCTACCACCTTGGATAGGGTGGAGACAGGGACGCCGACCGGTGAGGTGAAAGGGAATGGATGGGCTACTTCGAGGGTCGTGTCGTCGCAATAACAGGGTCCGGGGCAGGAATTGGACGCGAGCTAGCTCTACAGCTCGTTCAGTCTGGCGCACATCTGGCGCTGTCAGACTCGTCGGAGTCTCAACTGTCCGCTACCGCTGACCTGTGCGAAGGCGGACCCGGAGAAATCTATACGTCGGTTGTCGATGTGACGGACCGAGCTGCGGTGCTCGCCCATTCAGAAGATGTCGCTTCTCGATTCGGCCGAGTTGATGCTCTGATCAACAACGCCGGCGTACTTTTCGCCGGGGACGTACTCGCCACGACCTTCGAGGACTACGAGCGGGTGGTCGACGTTGACTTCTGGGGAGTCGTCAACGGAACTAAGGCGTTCCTTCCACACGTGATGCGCTCGGATCGAGGCCACATCGTCAACATCTCGTCGGCCTTTGGGTTGATGGCTGCTCCGTCGTATTCCGCCTACAACGCGGCCAAGTTCGCTGTACGGGGTTTCACTGAGTCGCTCCGCCAGGAGATGGTTCTCGGGGGACATCGCGTAAAGGTGACCTGCGTTCACCCGGGTGGAATTCGGACCACCATCGCGCGCACTGCTAGGCACGCGGCAGGAGTAGACGGGACCGAACTCGCAGATTCATTCGAGCGGCGTATCGCGAGAACAGATCCGAATGCCGCCGCTCGGACGATCCTCCGTGGCGTTCAACGCGGGTCTGCGCGCGTCTTGATCGGCGCAGACGCCAGAGCGGTCGACATGGTTACGCGAACGCTCGGAGCGCGCTATCTGTCCATCCTGCCCGCCCTGAAGAAGCTTGGTGCATAGCTGGACATTCGACCTGACCGGCGTTCAATCCGGACAGGCTAGGATCTCCTCGTTCATTCGGTCGGGGAGGTTTTGGATGGCGACAAAGTGGTTGCTGGTAAGTACGTTCGGGGGCGCGGTGCCTTCGATTGTGGGACAGGGCCGCACGCCCAAGCCCTTCGTGCCGTTGGAGCAAGTGATCAAGAGCAGGCGGTCATTTGCAGAGGCGACTTCGGCGATCACCGAGGTCATGGCGCACGCGACAAAGATTGACAGGCTTTCCAGTGACGACCGTCGCCGGGTTATCGCGGACCCCTTGTGCACATTCGAGGGCAGACTTCACGCGATCTATCTGTGGTCCGGATTGGCTGAGGAGCAGGTTGCACATCGTGATCCGGCTGGAGCCTGGTACTTCAATCTCACCGACCTCAAAGTTAGTGGTAGCGAGGATCTTTTCGACCTGTATGGGGTAGCACCCGAGAATCGTCGATCTGAAGCTGCAATGGCCGGGGCGTTCGATCGGTTGGATACCGGCGTCGACGAGGGGCAAGCGCTAGCCAAGATCGTTCAGTCGACCCCGGGGATGGAACACCAGGCGGTGTGGACAGTCAAACGCGACGACGGCGAGCGCCGTGCTGCGCATTTCTCGTGCCGCGCTGTTGAGGAACGGCCAGATCCGAACAGCGATCGGAAGGTGGTGATTCTGAGGGGTGTTACACATGACATTGGTCCGGCGGACGATGTGCCGACTGCGCCGCCGCCGGTCATTCTGGAACATCGCGTCTTGGACGCCAAGTTGAAGCCTGGTGAGTATCTGGCCTACGTGGATATCAAGAAGCTGAGCCTGATCAAATGGCGAGGCAACCCTATGCCCGGAATTGCTTGGGAAGGTGGGGTAGGGGAGCCGACGCCTGCGATGCACCCGGATGACGTCGCGGTTGCGCGGCGTTTATCTGCAGAACTTGCGCGTGGTAGCACCTCTGGTGTTGTTCGTTTTCGCGGGCTGGATGGTGAGTGGAAGCCATTGCACCTTGAGGTCTCGTTGATGGTCTTTGACCAGCACACGACTGGTGGACTTGTCACCGTGTCAGCGGCGCCGTAGCCGGGACACCGGTGGCTGCTAGCTCGCGATCACAGGCGCGCCGGTACGGCGCCAGTTCTCGATGTACCTGACGGCCAAGCCGCGCCGCGGCTGGATGCTGACACGCTTGGGGAAGCCCATCGAGTCTCTTTGTTCGCGTGGAATCGGAAAAGTTTATCGCCAGCCATTATTGCGGATACGAGTGTTGGTACGCGCTGGGCCTTGGATGGTGACACCTCGTTGCGCTGTGACGTGGGCATTGTCGTGGAGGAGGATTCGGCTGTTGTCGGTGGCGTGGACGGTGGTGTGTCCGTCGGCGTGGATGGTGGCCTGGTCGTAGGCGTAGATCGTGGGTTCGTCGGTGGCGCGGACCTTGGCTCGGTCGACTGCGTAGACGGTGGTCTTGTTGCGGGCTTCGACCTGGGTGTCGTCGAACGCTTCGATAATGGCGGTGGTGTACGCGTAGCAGCGAGAGTGTCCCTCGAGCTGCACCTGGGCCGCGTCGGTGACGACGATGGCCGGCGACCGTGTCTGTTGTTGCGGTGTGCTGGTGGTGATGCGGACGCATGAGGTGCCGGTGATCCGCAGGGTGCCGGTGCCAATGAGGTTGTGGAGTTCGAGGATCTGATCGGGCGGGGAGTCGACAATGACGGTCTTCGCGCCCTGAGCGAACCGGGCTACGACGTCGGTAGCGGTCCGGCACGGAGTCCGGGGTGTGCGGCACTGTGGGTTACGTGTCGAGGTGGTTGGGCGCCTCATGCTCGATAACCTAGTCGGGATCCGCCGCCGGGGAGTGGGTGCCGCGCTGGCGGCGACGAGTCCTGCCTGGGCCTGTGTATGCCCAGTCGCTGCATTGTTCGTCGATCCACTTGGTCTTTTGTCATGCGGCCGACCGCACGGCTGAATTGATCTGAGACACCACGGCTCGGGCGGTGGAGTAGTCAGCCCTCCCGTTCGATCTGGTGGGGAACCTGCCGTAGCGGACTCGGGCCGGGGCCGAAATTGGTAGCGCAAGCATTCCGGTCGAGGTAGTCCGCCGTGTCCCGCGCTTCTTACCCCGCGTGCTTCGCCACTGTTGCTCTTCGTTCCACCAGGTAAACAGCTCGCGGTCTACCAGATGGCGTGCGGCTCGGCGGGCGCTGATTCCGGCAACTCCCCGGGTCTGTGCGACGGTCTCAAGCGTCCGGAGCAGCTGCTCGCCCGTGGCCTTCGAGCTGAGCAGTCCTGTCGAGTGCAAGCGGGTCAGTGCTCGTTCGATGTACTCGGTGCCGTAACCAGTCTTCTCCGACAAACCGGTCAGGCTGGCGACCCCAGACCGGTAGAACCAGTGAACGCGGGCGGTTGCAGCACCAAGGCCACCGGATCTCGAGGGACTCCATAGATCGTGGGCGTGATGGGTGAGGAGCGTGAGCCCGGGCCCAGAAGCGGGGGCGGGTTCCCCTTGTGTTGCATGAGAAGTAGTCTCTACGCCCACATCCCGCGGCTGGTTGAGGGTCCACCGTGCAGCTCGCGTCCCGGCGCTGGGAGTGGTAAGCGTGACCCAGCCTTCCCGTGCCAGCACACGAAGCCTGCGTGAGACCGTGGAGGCGTCGAGCGCGCAGGCCTGTCCCAGGCGGCGGCAGTCGATGTCGAGGACCCTAGTCCGGGCGGTGCGCGCTAGCGCAGTCAGTGCGTGCAGGATCCGCTCGTCACTTGCTCCTCCTCGCCGGCCCCAGTGCGCTGTTGTCGCTGCGAGGGCATGTTCAATGGCGTCGAGGTCGTCGTCGATCGGTTCACGGGGTGCCTGGCCGGGGTCAGCGGTGAAGGTCGCTGCTCCGGCGAGGGCGCGGGACCATTGGCGTTCTGTGTCGTCGCGGCCGCGGTCCGCGTCCTCACGAAGTCGAATCAGACCTGGGGCGGTGGCAACGGCGGCGCGGGCGTCGTCGAGTGTGTGTCCGGCTCGCGCCATGGAAAGAAGGATGGTGTACGCGAGGGCACTGCGGTCCGCCCCTTTCGACGGCACCGTCGCGAGCAAAGCCGCAGTTCGGTGGGGTAGCGGCCGCCGGGGCCGGTCGAGTCTCGGACCCGCCGCATCCTCAATGATCCGCGGCCGTCGATGTTCTTCGGGCGGTGTAGCGGGCTCGACATGGGGATGCCGCGCGAGGAGCCAATTGACGACTTCCGGCGTCGTCCCGCGGCTGACGCGCTCGAGAGCCTGCTGCAACTCGGCACCGGCCAGGTGGGGGACGGCCCGTCCACCGTCGCGATGTGGTGCGCCTGGAGGCCGCACAACTCCCATACGGGGTTTGCTCAGGGGCGATGTGTCGAAGGTGGCGTAGTGCTGGTCGAGCACGCGGTTGAGTTCACCGACCGCGGCCGGGTCGGCGCCGTTCTCACCAAGTCGGAGCCAGATGTGTTGGCCGCCCCACGGCCCAGAGTGCGCACGCAGGTAATGGACACCCAGGTCGTCGAGGTGTGCGGCGAGACGGTCCGAATCAGCACGCGCCTGATCGGCGCCAAAACGGGAGGTGTCGAAGTCGAGCACGAGAAGCCGAAAGCGGTGATCTGAGCTGGCGAGATAGATCGCCCAGGGAATTTCCGGCTGCTGCGGGGGCATGGAGATAGAGGCGTCGTAGTTGTGTTTTCGGTCCGGGTCGACGCGGACGCGCCGCCGCGGCGACCACATGCGGGTGCATGTGTTGTAGAGCAGTTGTGTGCTGTCTGGGTCACCACTTGGCGGGGTGACACGCGCATGGGTTTCTAGACCTGAATCAGGGCGTGTTATACCCTGGGCTCTGTCCAGCAAGACAGTCCCTCCGGGGATGAGCAGTACAGAGAATCGAGCGGCTAACTCGTTTCTCAACCAACTTCAAAGACCCAATGCCCTCGGCCCTGCCCGGTCGGGGGTTTTTTGGTTAGTTGGCGTGATGCACTACGTGATGTGTGTTCGTTTGTGCAGCGTCAAGGCCGCCATCGCGTTCACGCGGAAAGTTTCAGCACCTCCTGGTTGGTCTCCTGAACGAGTTGGGTATGGCCGGTAGCGGCTGCGAGAAGATCTGCCAGGAATTGGCTCATGTTCACACCCGCTGCCATCCGCCTACGTTCGAGTTCCTCGAACACCACGTCAGGGACTCTGCTGGTTACGCGAGTTCGGTCTCCCTTGTATGGGTTTCCCATCCCCTTCTCCTTCCCTGACCCCGACCGTCCACCTTCGGACTCCAATCTGCAGCATCAAACCTGTCACAAGTTGGACCGATAACGATGAAGACACGCCGTCGAGCGCTCTCAGAGATGCCGAATCCGTGCTTTAGTTGCGTGATTATTTATAGGTTCTTCGCGCGTGTCTCGCGATGTTCATGACCGCGCTTCCATGCTTCTGCAATGATTCGCTTGTCGATCCCGTAGAGCTCGGCGATCTTGGGCACAAGGTCATCGCGGACAGCCTTTACCCCGTTCTCGATCTCGGCCAATGTAGTGGCCCCGATTCCGAGCCGGGAGGCTGCATTTCGCTGATTCAGCGCTGCCCGCACTCGAAGGTCGCTCATTCTGAGCTTGCCCGCCGGGATCGGCACGAGCACAGAGATTGATGTGTCTAGGGCTTCGGCAAGAAGGCCGAGCATTTCCGGTGCCGGCCTTGACCGTCCGGTTTCCCAGGTCGAGACTGCCTGACGAGTTGTACCGATTCGGGCCGCGAGATCGTCCGGCGTGAGCCGTGCTTTCACTCGCTGTTCGCGGAGCTTGTCACCCCGGAATCCTCTGACTCCGCTGCGAGGCACTTCATCAACTCCCGGGGTCCGACCACTTCTGTATCCGACCATTGTTGCCCTTCCCGGGGTGCGGTCATGCGCTAGCGCGTTTTATAGTTGCGTGTTATTGTTGCGCTAATCCTAGCCGCTTCCAGCGGACTCGCTCAGCGGAAGGGGCGTGAATGAAAAGCGTGAATAGGTTGCGCACAGAAGCTGCCGCGGTTTACGATCCATTCGCGCGCCCCACCGGGGAGTCCTGCGGCCTTGTACACGTCGGGTCCGCTTGTAGCGCAAAAGGTGCTGCACACCGTCTATTTGGTGTGCCCTTTGGACTCTCAGGGGCGATCGTGTCGGAAGCAACTAACACAAGGTGTGGCTCGCGTAGAGCCGCACCTTCGCGTGCTTCTGACGTCCACACTCTCCGCGTCACCACCGCGGCGACCAGCGGTTCTGCTCGTCGAGTTTCTGAAGTCGAATTGGCTCAGGCTCATTCGCTCCGGACAGAATTCCGAATTCCCAAGACTTCCACTGTGCGGTTGAACTTCTGCCCAAGTCACCGCTCAGTGGTCTCACTTCGCAGCTCGTGGTTCGCACGCGGGCCAACTTGTGCTGCGCAGAAAACCCCAGGTGCGGTGATGATTGGCGTCCTCGCCCGCACCTGGGGTTCTACTCCCCGCAGCGTTTCAACGCGTAAACGTCCACGCCGCAGGATCTCGGATCCCCGCGGGCCATTTCTGTACCCAGTTGGAGGCTCCGATGTCTTTGGGTGCCCAGATCCACCCGACCACTAATCGTACTGCTGCCCCGTTTTCGTTACAGGCAGATTCCAGCGAGTCCGTTCCTCACGTTCCGATCTCGGGGAATGAGGGCGGGCGGCCGCTCGGCGTCGTCGCATACTGCGCTGGTCGGGCGCCTGGTTACAGGTGCTACAGCATCGACCTTCCTGGGTTTTCGACCTGTCCCGCGGGCCACTCGCTGGTGCCGTACTCGTCACCCTGGGTCGGCATTCAACCCGTCGTCTAACTCGCTGACAGATTCCCAATTCGATTCTCCATTAAGGATTTTCGCGATGTTTCTCGTCTTTCTGATCACCTTGCTCTTCGGTCTCGGCGGGGCCTTCCCTGGCTGACCAGCCTGACCATTCGCCCTGGGCCGATGAAGGGCCAGTGAGCCTCCCGATCCGGCTTCCAAAGTTGTTGTCATTCACATATTTCCGATTCGTCTTCGGTACCTGCGGTTGCACAGAGGTGCACCGCAACGGCGTTTCCTTCGAGAGAAAGCGAGTAGCGATGAGTAGATCAGGTGGTGGCCGGCATCGTCGGCGGGCGGAGCGGGCCGCGGTATGGTGCGCAGTTCCTGTGGCGCTGTGCGTGGCATGTGCGGGTGTGGCGCAGGCAGCTCCGTCGCAGCCGGGCACCGGTGGTGGAAGTCAACCGGGGACCGGCGGTGGTAGCCAGCCCGGAACGTCTGCCCCGGCGCCGGAGCAGGAACGGGATTACCTGCCTGGGTACACGCCGTCGCCGAATGTGCAGAACTCGGAGTGGCGGCAGTACTCAGATTGGGAGACCGGCTACCAGCAGCCCCAGTACGAGGCACCGCAGTACGCACAGTGGTCGTCTCCGCAGACCGACTACGACGCGGCACCCTCGTACCAGCAGGCGTACGTCGAAGAACCGACCCAGCCGGCTCTGTCGGTTGTCGAACCTGAACCCGTCCCGGCTCCGCCGATGGTCGAGCGAAAGGGGATCGCGCCGGTCGAGGCACCCGAGGGGTACATCTTCACCGGTGCAGGGTTGCTCAAGCAGCCGGATTGGATGCCGGATGAGGACCGGGACCGGATCACGAACACGATCGCGGCAGTGCAGGCGGACGCCGGAAATGCGCTGACCGACGCCGGCGTGAATGCATCGCAGGCGGACCGGATCACCGGTGGTGCGATCGGTGGTGGCCTGCTCGGTGCGGGGATCGTCGGTACCGGCCTGGCTGTGCCTGTCGCCGTTCTTGGTGCCGGTGTCGGCGCGGGTATTGGTGCAGGTATCGGTGCGGCTGTGACCGCTCCGACCGGCGGATGGGGTGTCGGCCCGGGTGCGGCGATCGGCGCCGGTACCGGGGCGGTCGTCCTCGGTGCACCCGCTTTCGTGCTGGGTGCCGGGTTGGGTGGTGTCGGCGGTGCGGTGGCTGGTGCCACTGTTTTCGGCGGCCAGGACGTGACCGTTCAGGAGCCCGCCCCTGCACCCGCACCCGAAGCCGCTCCGGAGCCCCTGTGGACACCCCCGGTGGTCGATACCGCGGCGGTGTCGGCTCAGACCTCCGCTGTTGTCGAGCAGGTTCAGGCCGTTCCCGGTGGCAGCGAAGTTGTCGAGCAGGCGCGGGATTTCGCGGCCTCGGCACCGGCGTACGTCGAGCAGGCGACTCCGCGAGTTGATGCGTCAGCTGCCCTGGTCCGGGACGCGGCGCTGGCGCAGCCGGGCGGAGACCAGGTCGTCGCCTCGGTGGAATCGGCCGGGACGAACGCGGCGGCCGCGGCCGCACCGGTGATCGAGCAGGCGGCCACGTTCGCTGGCGCCGTCGTCAACGGCCTGAACGCCTGATCGGGGTGACCACATGAAATTACTTCCCCGGGTGGCCGCGGCAGCGGCAGTGGCTGTGATTGGGGTCGGGTCGGCGGGAACGGCGTATGCCGCGCCCGCCGGACCGGCGAGCGAGCTGGTCGGGGACTCGTGCCCGGCGTTGTTCGCTCTCGGGATCCAGGGAACGGGGGAGTCGTCCCCGGACACTCCGGCGACACTCGACACCGGCATGCTCTCGCAGGTCTTCATGCCAATGATGGTCAAGACCACCGATTCTGCGGGTGACACCCTCGCGGGCCGCGCCTATGTGCCGTATCCGGCCGGGTTCGGTGGCGCGGTGCCCGGTGCGAATGTGCCGTATTCGCAGTCGGTGGAGGAGGGCCTGCAGAACCTCATCGACACCGCCGCAGAGGTCGCGCAGGCGTGCCCGAACACGGTGTTCACCGGGGCGGGATATTCCCAGGGCGCGCATGTGATGAGCATGTTCGCCAAGCGTGTCGGCGCCGGTGAGGGGCCGATTCCGGCGAACAAACTCGTCGGGGTGGCACTGTTCGGCGATCCGACGCGAGCACCGGGTTCGCCGTTGTTCCCCGGCGCCGCAGGCCAGACGTCACCGAAGCCCGCCCCGGGCACGACCGGCGCCCAGGTCGGGAAGATCTCGGCCCCGGCGCAGGCGACTCCCGAGGGCGGCGGTATCGGACCGACCGCGGACACCGCAGTTGCCTATGGGTCTCTCACCGGGCGGGTGGCGTCGATCTGCGAGCCGGGCGATCTCTCGTGTGATGCACCGGCGAACGCGCCGATCATGCGGGCGGTGACCAATATCGCCGGGCAGAGCGAGCTCTCGTCGGGGGATCCGATTCAGTCGTTGACCTCGATCAGTGAGGCGTTGGCGCTGACGACGATCAAGACGGCAGTGCCGGTGATCAATGAGGACATTCAGGGCACCACGCTGGCGAACTTGTCGATCGACCCGAAGAAGTCGTTGTCGGAGCGGGTGGCGATCGCCTCCGACCCGCGCACGGAAATGCCGACCGCGCAGGAAGCGATCAGCGCGGTGTTGAAGGTCGGCACGATCGGGTTCAACGCCGTCAAGACGGTCGCGAAGGAAGTCCTCACTCCGGCGAACATCGCCCAGCTGGCCACGGTCGGTCTCGCGAATCCAGCTGCGGGGGTCGCGTTGTTCGCCACGAAGTTGGTGGGGGCGATTCCGAAGCTCATGCCCCCGGCGACGACGTCGCGGCTCACTCGGCAGGCGTTCGACGTGGTCAAGGACAACATCAGCGACAACGCCGACCTGGTGTCGACGACAGCGCTGACGAAGTACTGGAACACGGTGCGGGCGCACGGTTCCTACGGGTCGACGCCGGTGACCGCGACCGGGCAGTCCGCGGCGCAGTTCGTAGCCGAGTGGTTCGCCGCTCTCGCCAAGGATGTCGCGGCCGGAACTGACTCGTCGTCGGTGACCTCGACACCGCGGGTGACCTCGCCGACCACCACGACCCCGCGAACCAGTTCGTCCACTACCCCCACGTCGTCAACGACGAGTGCGCGTCCGACGTCGACCAGCCCGGTCGCTGTCGGTTGACCGGCCCGGTTCCCCGGACGGGTTTCGTCCGGGGAACCGGATTCGCACAGAAAGGGATTCGATGATGACAGATACCAACTTCCGCAGGCCTGATCCCACAGCTGGTGAGCTGACCCGCTGGTATCCGTCCTTCACCCCTACCGTCGCCGCCCTGGCGGAGACCTCGCCCGTCGAGCGCCCCGCCGAGCCCACCCCGGTCCTGCCCGTGGACCCGGCCCCGCCGGTGGCAGCGCCCGCACCGGCACCTTCGGTGGCCGGGGGCACGCGCCGCCGGATTTCGCCGCGCGCGGTCGCCGGACTCGGGTCCGCTGCCGCGACGGCCGCGGTCGCGGCGGGCCTGGGCGTGTGGGCGCTCGGTGGTGGGCAGGACAGCTCGCCTACCGCTGCTGCCGTGACCGCGCAGCCGACCATGGCTCCACTGACATCAGCGGCTCCGCGGCCGTGGTGCGACCCGGCTGCAGCCGTGGACGGCGTGATCATCGGCAATGGCCCCGGTGGAACCGACTCCGGCCCCGCCGCGATCCTCGCGTTCGACTTCGCCTACTACGTGCAGCGGTCCGGAGAAGCGGCACGCGCCGTCGTCGCCCCCGACGCCGTCGGTGTCGAGCCCGCCAACCTGCTCCAGAGCGCCATCGACACCTACATTCCCGCCGGCGCGGAGCACTGCGTGACCATCCGCGCGGCCGAGCCGCAGCGATTCCTCGTCACGCTGCGCGAACGCCAGCCGAGCGGTGAAGAAGTCGCCTACACCCAGCAAGCCATCACCACACGAGTGGTCGATGGACGTCACGTGATCACGTCGATCGGAGAGGCATCATGAGCACCGAACCCGAATGGATGCAATGGCTGGGCCAGGAGCCGGAGCCCGAAACGGACCTGCCCCCGGCAGCGGTGGTGCCGCTGCGAGGGGCCGACAGCCCGGCCGCGACCCCGGACACTGCGGCGCCAGCCGAGCACCCGGCACCCGCACCCCGAGACCAGGACCCGCAGCGCGAGGCTGCGGCCACACCGGTGTGGCCGCAGCCGCCGGTAACAGCTCCGCCGCTGGTACTGGTCACCGGCGTAGGCGGGGGAGCGGGAGCCACCACGACCGCGGTCGGCATCGCCGGGGCATGGGCGACCCACGACGCCAACTCCTCGGTGGCGGTGGTCGATCTGACCGTCACCGGCGGTGACCTGGCCTCACGCGCCGCCGCCGAGGACCGGGCCACCACGATCGACACCCTCATCGAAACCCCTGAGCCCGCCGCGATCGTGACGGAACTGCCCCGGTCGGCGGCCGGCGCTCGGATCATCGGCCGGGGCGAGAGCCGGTTCGACGACGCGGTAGTACACCGGGTGCCTGACCTTCTGCGCTCTCACGTCGACACCGCGGTCTACGACCTAGGCGCGGATGCGCTTGGCAGCCGCGAGTGCGTCCGGCTGCGCGAGGACGCCGATGCGGTGTTCGTACTGGTGGTGCAGGCCCGGGCGGATGCGTTCAACCGGCTGCGCGGCTACCTGGACCTGCTCGCTAACGCCGTCGGCGAGTGGGTGTTCGGGCGCACCGTCGTGGTCATCTCGCACCAGAATTCCGCCGAGCCCGATGTCGACCCGTCCGAACTGATCGCCCATCTGGCTGGGCTGGTGCGCGTCGAGGAAGTGCCCTACGACCCGCACCTGGCCACCGGGTTGGCCATTGCGAGTTGGGAGCTGCGCGCGGCCACGGTCACCGCATACGACCGGATTCGACGGGCGACAGCATCCGCCGAGGGTCGGCAGTGATGATGTCGGCACGCAGCTTCTCCCGCTGGTCACAACCGCAGACAAGCGGTTCGGGCATACCCGTCCGCACCCCGAACAGGGTCGCGGAGATCTGGGATCGGCCGGTACCGCGCGGGCTGGGCAGCCCGGCACCGCTGATGTGGCTGCTCGGCGCCCACGGCGGCGCGGGAATCAGCACGCTCGGTCATGTCCTCGACTTCGCGAGCGAGTGCGGCCAGAAGTGGCCGGCACCGTTCGAGGGGGAATCACCCTTCGTGGCGATCGTCGCCCGCGAGCGCGTCGATTCCCTGGACAAGGCCGGTGACCTGATCCGCCAGCACGTTTCGGGCATGGCCGGTAACAGCACGCTCCTCGGCCTGATCACCATCGCAGACCGGCCCGGCCGCAAGATCCCGAGGGAGATCGACCAGACCCGAAAGATCGTCGGAGGCCTGGCCCCGACCACGTGGCGGATCGAGTGGATCGAGCACTTCACGCTGATCCGCGACCGCAG
The DNA here is from genome assembly GCF_048381435.1 of Rhodococcus mengyinensis. Taxonomy (NCBI): domain Bacteria; kingdom Bacillati; phylum Actinomycetota; class Actinomycetes; order Mycobacteriales; family Nocardiaceae; genus Rhodococcus; species Rhodococcus mengyinensis. The sequence goes on from NZ_JBLWIT010000117.1 coordinate 77,144, forward strand.
AGAACTTCCGGTCTGGTCGCACCGCGACCCGGTACCGGAGAACAAGAAACGCGCAGCAGACGACCCGACGGCCGTTCCCAGCGAAATCGCAGAGATCGCTGGGGCGCTCCGCAATTCGATCATCACCAGGCTCAACCCCGGCACCTGACCGGGGCCTGGAAAACAAGGGAAAGGACAACTCGAATGATGCTGCTACAGAGCACACTCGACACGATCAGCGTGCTGGCACAGGGGATCGAACTCCCGCCGGAACCGCCGCCGAAGTCGGAGAAGCTGCTTGAACTCGGCCGATGGGCGTCGTGGGTGGTGATGTTCGCCGGCGTTCTCGCCTTGGTTTACGGCGGCGGGAAGTTCGGGTGGGAGAAGTTCAACGGTGGCTCGCTCGAGTCGCCGAAGATCATCGCCGGTGCCCTGGTCGGCGGCGTGATCGCGGCCAGCGCCGGCGGAATCATGGCCTCGGTCGTGTCATGACGGTCGTCGCGATGTGGATCCCCTCGGAGGCGGTGACCGAGCCGCTGCTCCAGCTCGGCCGCTACGTGATGTGGATCATCTTCGCGATCTTGACCATTCGCCTCGTCTGGTACGGCGGACTGTTCGCCTGGAACAAGCAGCAGAACCCGTACGAATCCGAACCCGCCGCTCGAATCGGGATGACGCTCGTCGCCGCGGTGCTGTGTTCGGCGGGCAGCGGTATCGCCGCAGCTCTCCTGACGTTCTGACAAGGAAGGACCATCTGATGATCACAACCCGCCTGGCGGCAGCGGCACTGGCCGNNCCGCCGCGGCGGCGCCGATGATCGCTGGTTGCGGTTCCACTGAGGAGACCACCGCAACCGACTCGGTCACCACCCCGGCGCCGCCTGACCCGACCACCCCGCCCGCACAGATCGAATGGGACCGCTTCCAGTCGATCTGGCTTCCGTTCGCCGACGAGGGCCCCACTCGCAACACGGGCAACGGGGCGGTGTCCGGGTTCTCACACACCCCGCAGGGTGCCGCCCTGGCAGCGATTCATCAGACCGTGCGCATGTCGGTCGCCCGCGACGACCAGTGGGCCGCCGTCGTTCACGAGGGCCTCGCACCGGGACCCGAACGTGACGCGTTCGCCGTCAGCCGCGCTCAGATCAGTGTCACCGCTGCCGCCGACCCTGCCGAAGCCCCGACGCTGGGTGGGTATGTCGTCGCCGACTACACCGATGAGCGCGCTGACATCTCGATCCGCACCTCGTTCTGCGACCAGTCGGCCGCGATCACCGACACCACGGTCGTGTGGACCGGCACGGACTGGCAGCTCCAGCTCCCGGCCGCCGACGACTCCGCATCCCGCGTCCACGTCTACGACCCGCAGACCGCCACCTACGACACCGGCCGTGAGGTGGCTCTCGCCGCGCCCGCCGCCGCGTGCAGCGACCAGGAGGGCACCCCGTGACCACTGAAGACACCGAAAGCACTGACCAGAAACCCGACAGCTCCGCCGATCAGCGGCCGCGGTCGGGGCGGCGGGGGCGCACGTCCGCCACCTCGAAGCACGGCCTGGGCTTCACGTTCTGGCTCGCGGTCGTGTTCGTGTTCGTCGTCGTCGCCGGCGGTGGCGTCGCGTACTTCGCTTCCCGCGACGACAACGACACCGCCGAGGGCCAGGCGCCGGTCACCCTTGCTCCGCAGACCGAACGCGCCGACTGGGGGCTTCCGTTCACCGACGAGCTCGGCCGCCGCGTCGAGGTCCCACCGAATCCCGATGGTGTCGCCCTCGATCAGGACACCTACTCCCGCAAGCCTGCCAGCGACATCACCGGCGCCCCGGGTGGTCTGCAGTGGCAGCAGATCCGCAACTTCCCGCTGCCGTTCTCCACCACCGACGGACCCACCGGCATCGAAGGCCGCATGGCCACCGGATTCGCCCAGACCCCCCGCGGTGCGGCACTGGCCGGTATTCAGCTCTACACCCGCGGCGGCGCCACCATGGCCGGTGCCGCCGAGTTCTACGCCGACCGGGTCGTCCCCGACAGCGACCCGCTCGAGCAGCTGCGCCAGGATTTCCTGCGCCGGGCCACCGATGCGATCGCGTCCGGTCGAGGCGACGAGCGGGCCCTGTTGCCGTACTTCCGTGTCGATGCCTACCGGGTCACCCAGTGGGACCCGCAGCGCCCGGACTACGCGGTGGTGGAGTACGCGATGCTCAAGGAGAGCCGCACCGGATGGGTCTCGAAGTCTGCGGAACTGCTGTGGCGCGACGGGGACTGGCAGATCAAGCTCACCGCGGATCTCTACGGCGGGCAGAAAGAGGTCAGCAACCTCGGGGGGTGGACCCAATGGGCCGCCAACTGACCCGCATCGTCACTGCCCTGGCGGTTGTTCTCGCGATCGTGCTCGGGGCCGCGACCACCGCGGCCGCGCAGGACACCGAACCCAAGCCCGGTGAGGACCGGTCGGTGGTGTGCCAGGGCGTGGAAGTCGCCGGCCAGGGGCTCGGCCAGCTGATTCCCGGTTTCGGCGGAGTCAACGTCCCGGGCCTGCCCAGCACCGGCGACGTCGTCGGCAACTTGTCGGGCAGTCTCTGCGACAACAACGGCAACCCCGTCGGCGCGGTCAAGGACTTCGCGAGCGAACAGCTTCAGGAGCAGTGGGATTCGCAGTTCGGGCACATTGTCACCTCGATCATCGACGGCATGTCGCAGGCGATGATCATGGCAATCACCTGGTGGATCAAGATTCCCAACGCCGACCTCGAATCGTTCGGACCCCTCGCCCAAATCAACGAATACACGCTCTGGATCCAGTCGTTCCTTCTGATCATCTCGATCGGATTCATGTCACTGCGGCTGGCCGCGGCCCGGCGGCAACTGATGGTCGAGCAGGCCGAAGAGACCTTCCGGACCCTGTTCCGGGTGGTCGTCACCGCAGCGACGATGTCAGTGATTGTCGCGCTCGCGACCCGCGCCGGTGATGCGTTCGCGATCGAGATCGTCAACGCGACCTCGAACAACGACCCCGCCGGGACCGTGCAGTCGATGATGGTCCTCAACGCCTACTCCGGCATGGCGCCGGGACTGATGCTGATCATCGGATTCTTCGGCGCGTTCGGCGCGCTCGCACAAGCGTTCATGATGCCGATCCGGCAAGGATTCCTCATCGTCGCCGTCGCCGCCCTGCCCGTCGCGGCCGCGGCGAGCGGAACCAAGACCGGCTCCCAGTCCTACGACAAACTCCTCGCCTGGGTGATCGCGTTCTGCCTGTTCAAACCGGTCGCATCGTTTGCGTACGCGATGGCGTTCTTGACCACCCAATCCTCCGCGCTCGCCGTCCCCGAAGGTCAGACCCCGACTCTCCAGCAGTTCCAGTACTCGCTGATCGGAATCGTGCTGCTCGCCGCCACGGCGCTCGTCCTTCCCGCGCTGATGCGGATCATCACCCCCGCGATCTCGGCGGTCGGCAGCGGCGGCTCCGGAGCAAAGGCCACCGCCGGGGCACTTCTCGCCGGTGCCGCCCTGCTGACCGGCGGCAAAGCTCTCGCCGGCAAGCTCGCCGGCGGCAAGGCAGTCCCGCCCGGAGGCGGATTCTCCGGCGGCGGCGGCGGAAGCGGCACACCCGGTCTCGTCGGAGGCGGCGGAAACCCGGGGAACGGCAGCGGCAGCCGCGGAAACAACAGCGGAAGCCGAGGCACCCCGCCCACACCCGGACCCCGCCAAGGCGGGCCCCGCGGCAACGGGGCGAATGCCGGCAGCGGCCCGAAGAAGGGCAGCGGCGCGAAGGCCAGCAAATGGGTCGGAGCCGGAGGAGGCCGCGGTAGCAGGTCCGTCGACAGCGCCGCCGGTGACCTCGCCGGTGACAACTACGCCCACCCCACCAGCCGCCACAACATCCCGCGATGACCAGGAGATACCGATGACCAGTGAGATTGCGCGAATCCAGTTCGGGAAGACCGCCGACGTGTGCGAGCTCTACCGAGCTGGCGTGTTGCCGCCGGTAGAGGCTTTCCGCGCCGCCGATCCCGGCTCGTGCGACGTTGACCACGCACCGACCTTGCTGCCGCCCACCGGTGGTGATCGTCGGTGAGCGCGACCCGAACGAACAGCGAACCGCAGGTCTATCTCGGAGGCCGGGCACCTCGAAATGAAGGCGTCATGGGCCTGTCCGGGCCAGTGACCTGGTTCATCCTCGGCACGTTGATCATCTCGCTGCTCGTACTCATGCGCTGGGGCCTCAAAGTCGGCGCGATCACCGGCGGGATCCTCCTGCTGGCCGTCGTCCCCATGGTCCTCAAACGTCACGGCCTCACCGGATACGAAAGGTCCCTTCTGGCAATGCAATTCTTCGGCGCACTCCGACGTAAGGAGAACATCTACCGCGGCGGCTTGTTCTCCGAGATGCCCGGCGGGAAATCGCAGCTTCCCGGTGTCCTGGCCCCAACGAAGATGTACGAGGGCGAAGACAGCGCCGGCTACCGGTTCGGCATGATCCACATGCCGAAGACGAACCAGTACACGATCGTGATGCGCGCCTGGCCGCAGGGCGACGAGGCCGTCGACCGAGGGCTGGTCAACCAGTGGGTCGGTGAGTGGGGAATCGTCCTGGCCTCGGCGGGCCTGACCAGCGACATCGAGGGAATCGTCCCGGTCCTCGACACCGTCCCCGAGACCGGCAACGCCCTGCTCACCCAGGCCCGGGCCATCACCCGCGTCGACGCCCCGGCGCTGGCGAAGGCCGTGGTGTTCGAAGGCGCGACCGAGTTCCACCGCGACGAAGTGCAACTCGCGGCCCGCGTGGCGATCACCTTCGCCGCGACCACCGACGAACGCAAGAAGGACCCCGGTGCGCAGGCCGTCGAGATCGGGCGCCGTCTGCCCGGCATCCGCGCCGCCATCGAGGCCTCCGGTGTCGCGGTGCGCCCGATGACCGCCGCCGAGATCACCGGGGTGGTGCGCCGCTCGTTCGACCCGGCATCGCAGCTGACGATCGAACGGGCCGAAGCCACCGGCGACGACCACGGGATCACCTGGGACAACGCCGGTCCCATCTCGCACGAGAACAAGTGGGAAGAGTACTGGCACGACGGCGGCCGGTCCGTGACCTGGCTGATGAGCGCGGGCCCGAAGAGCGCCGTCGACGAATCAACGCTGCGACGTCTGATCGCCCCGCACCCGGACCTTCCCCGCAAGCGCGTCGCAATCGTCTACCGCCCACACCGGGCCGCGGACGCGGTCAAGATCATCGACGACGACTACCGCAACGCGATCGTCGCCGCTCAGAACCGCAACCGGGGCATCAGCTCGGCCGCCGCCCAGATCGACGTCGAACTCGCCGAACGGTCCCGCGACGAACTCGCCCGCGGACACGGCGCCACCCGCATCGGGCTGCTGATCACCGTCACCGAACCGATCGAGGCCGACATGCCCCGAATCGATGCCCTGGTCAACGACCTGGCTGTGCAGTGCCAGCTCAACATTCGCCGCTGCTACCGGTTCCAGGACGCGGCATTCGCCGCCTCCCTCGGCATCGGTGTGCTGCTGCCCGACCACGCGTCGATGCCGTCGGCGCTGACCGCCTAGAAGAAGGACGGCACACTGATGTTCGAGATCATGACGCCCGAACAGCGGGCCAAGTATCAGACCCGTGTCTACGCCGGTGGAATCGGCGGCGGCTGGGCGAAGTTCAAGATCCGCACCGACGACAACCGTCGCCGCAACGCGAGCGCCCGCGAGCGCACCGAGCTCGCCACCACCGCGGGTGGCCCGAAGCTGAGCGATCGGGGCCACCGCGGTGCCGGCGGCGGCCGCGCCGCATCGGTCGGCAAGCAACCCGAACTGCGCTCGACGAGTGTGCACGCCGCCGGCGCGTTCTGGCCGTGGTCCGTCGGCGCAGGTGCCCCCGCGGTCGGGCCGGTGATCGGCAGCCACCTGGTCACCCACGCCCCGGTCTCGTTCGGGCTGCTCAACTGGTTCCGCCGCGGCTTCATCACCGCCCCGGTCGCGTTTGTCCTGGGCCTCAACGGCTACGGCAAGTCCTCATTCGTCCGCAAAGTGATTCTCGGCGCGATGGCACAAGGGGTGACCGCGCTATTCCTCGCCGACAAGAAACCCGACTACCGCAAGATCGTCGAGGAAGTCGCCGGTAAAGACGCGGTCGTCGATGTCGGCTACGCCTTCGGACACATCAACCCACTGGCCGGCGGTGTGCTCGGGTCGATCATCCCGCGACTGGCCGCGTTCCCCGATCTGCAGCTGCGTTGGCTCGAGGAACTGCGGGGCCGCCAGACCGAAACTGTGAGCGCCCTGATCGAGTTACGGCGCGGACAAGCGCTCGAGGACTGGGAAGAGTCGATCGTCGGCTCGGCCATCGCGATCCTGTTCGACGAGAAGGGCTTCACCCCCGACGAGCCGCCGCTGCTCGAGGACATGCTCGGCCTGATCATCGAGGGCCACCCCCAGCTCCTCGAAGACGCCGGAGTCGACACCATCGAGGACTACCGCGAGGCGGTGCGGCCGCTGCGCCGATCCCTGCGCGCCTTCGTCAATCCCAAGAGCCGGTTCGGGCGGATCTTCAACGGACAGACCACCCACCCACTCAGCCTCGATCACCCGGCGATCGGCTTCGACGTCTCCCACATCCCCAATGGGGACAAGAAGCTGCGAGCTGCGGTGATGCTGGTGTGCTGGTCGGACGGATTCGCCCTGATCGACGCAGCGAACGCCCTGACCGACGCGGGCCTGGCTCCGCAGCGGTTCTTCGAAGCGGTGATGGACGAAATCTGGGATGTGCTCGGACTGGGCCCCTTCATGGTTGACCGGATCGATGCCCTCACCCGCCTGAACCGGCAGATCGCCACCGGGCTGTGGATGATCACCCACTCGATGGCGGACCTCGAGACCGCCGCCGACGGCGCCACCACCTCCCGCGCGGTCGGATTCCTCGAGCGCGCCCGGGTGAAGATCATCGGCCCGATCCCAGAGAAGGAAATCGACCGCCTCGACGGCGTGGTCACCTTCACCGACACCGAAGCCGACATGGTCACCAAGTGGTCGTCCCCGCCGCCGATGACCGGCGAGCAGCCTCGGGAAGACCAGCCCGCCCCGCCCCCGCCGGGAACCGGAAACGTGCTGATCAAGACCGGTGACGACCCGCGCGCCCCCGGAATCCCGGTGCACGTGATCTTCACCCGCTCCGAGATCGAATCCGGAGTCCACAACACCAACGCCCGCTACACCGACACCGCCGCCCGTGAGGAGGACGCCGCGTGATCCCGCAACGCCGCTACCGGGACGTCTCCCCGGAACTGAGGACCGCCGCCGTCAAAAGTGTCGCCCTCCTCCAGAACGAGGTCTCCTCCCGCTGGCGGGCGATCCAGCTCGTCGCCGAAGCCACCGGCGTGCACCCGAACACGCTGCGCAACTGGGTCGAAGCGCACCCCGACGGACCCCGATCCCCGCGCCGCGACCTCGAACGCGAACTGCGCGAACGGGATGCGGCGCTGGCCGCGGCGTCGGAGATGATCGCCGACCTGTCGTCCCGGATCCCGGGCCACGCCGGGCGGGACTGAACCCGGCCGTGGACATCAAGAAGCTGGTCGCCGCCGCCGTGGCCGCCGTCTTGGGACTCGTACTGCTGGTGGTCGTCGTCGCCTCCGACAGCGGCAACGAGTGCCCGGCCCCGGTCACGCCCGGCGGCGGCACAGCTCCTGCCGGATCACTGGTCAAACCGACCAAATCCGGCACCACCACACTGACCTCGAGATTCGGGCCGCGATGGGGCACCGAGCACCGGGGCATCGACTTCGCCGGCGAGGTCGGCACTCCCATCTACGCGTTCACCGACGGCCGGATCATCGCGGCCGGACCCGCCTCCGGATTCGGGAACTGGATCATCGTCGACCATCAGATCGACGGGAAGGTGGTTTCGACCGTCTACGGGCACATGTTCGACGACGGTGTGCTGGTCAAGGCCGGTGACCGGGTGTCCGCCGGACAAGAGATCGGCCGTATCGGCAACGCCGGCGACACCACCGGCGCGCACCTGCACTTCGAGGTCTGGGACGGGGGCCGCCTCCCGGACGGTGTCGGCACCGCCGTCGACCCGGCTCCCTGGGTGGACCAGGGCATCGAACCCGGCCAGACACCCCAGACGGGGGAGGGAGACGGTGGGGCGCCGACCTCGCCCGGCACCTCCACGGCCCCGGGGCTCGCCGTCTACAACGCCCGCCAACTCGCGATCGCCAAGCAGGCCATCGCGATCGGGGAAGCAATGGGTGTCTCCGAGCGCGGCATCACCGTCGCCCTCGCCACGATCGGCCGCGAGTCGACGTTCCGGATGCTCGCCAGCTCCGTGGTATCCGAATCCCTGAACTACCCGCACGACGGCGTCGGCAGCGACAACAAGTCCGTCAACCAGTACCAGCAACAGGTCGGGATCTGGGGAACGGTCGAAGAGTTGATGAACCCGGTCACCGCGAACGTGAAGTTCTACCAGGCCCTTCTGCAGGTCTCCGGGTGGGAGTCGATGCCGGTCACCCTCGCCGCTCAGACCGTGCAGGCCTCGGCGCACCCGGAGGCATACGCCCCGTGGGAAGACGCCGCGCACGCCATGTACAGCGAGTTCAAAGGTGCAAGCAAGGAACTCACCACCGACGAACTGTCACAGATCTCCTCCGCCGGTCGGGCCACGGCCGTCGCAGCGGGAGGCATCTTGCCCGATCCGTGCCCACCCGCAGGCGGCGAGCACGGCCCCCTCGCACCGGGCCCATTCGGGCAGAAGGTCATCGAGGCCGCGTCCCGCTGGCTCGGCACCGAATACGCATGGGGCGGCGGTGACGTGAATGGCCCCACCCGCGGGATCAGCGACGGCGGCGGTGCGGCCGACGCCCACGGGGACACGGGCAAGATCGGCTTCGACTGCTCCGGCCTGACCCTCTACGCCGTCTACCAGGCATCCGGGGGTGCGATCAGTCTGCCGCACTTCACCGGAGACCACTCCAACCCCGGCCAGCTCTACGACGCTCGCGGGCAGGACATTCCGTTCGACCAGAAGCAACCCGGTGACCTGATCTATTTCGGGTCCGGTGGCAGCACCCACCACGTCGGCATCTACCACGGCGTCACAGACGGCCGGGACATGCTCCTCAACGCCCCGCAATCGGGTGATGTCGTCTCCATCCAGCCGCTGTCCAACTGGGCCGGCGAAGAAATGTACGTCCGCCGATTCGGCGACCAACCCACAGAAAGGCAACCCCAGTGATGAACCCGATTGTTCTCGATCTCGGCGGTGGACCGACGCGGTCCCCGAAGTTCTGGGCTGGCGCCTCGGCGGCGGCGATCCTGGTCCTCACCGGCTGCGCGCCCCGAGCAGAGGAGCCGTCAACGCAGCCGCCCACCACACAGGACACCATGTCCGTTGTCGATGTCGCGGACGCCGACCGTGCAGTCACACCGACGATCGACGATCTCGGTCGACTGGTGTTCACGGCGCCACGATCCGATATGAGCATCCCGCAAGGGGAATGCGCTGACCTGGACGACAGTGACCCGCAGCTTCGCGACGGAACACTGGTGTGGGCGCGGGTGGCGGGCACCACCGTGCCGATGTCGACGACCGACGGCCCGCCGGTCGTCGGTCAGGTCGGTCCGCCCCGCGGGATCTCTGAGACTGCTCGCGGAGCTGCTCTGGCAGGGCTCAATCTGATCAACGCCGCCGCCCGCAGCGCCGCATCCGCCGTCGAGGTGCTCGGCGTGGCCTCGACTGCCTCGCCGGATGCCTCACCCGAGATGCTCGATCGAGGGCCGCTCATCGACCGGATCGTGCACGCTGCTGACGTTGATTCGCCCGGCGCCGGTCCGGCCCCGCAGTGGGCGACGCCGGTCACCGACGTTGTCGCATACCGGGTCCGTGGGTGGAGTGAACAGAATCCGCAGCACGCGATCGTCGACTATGCCTCGCAGAGCAGCGCAGAGCGCTACACGGCCCGCTCCTTTGTCGTGCATTGGGTGGACGACAAGTGGCGCCTGGAAGTGGACCACGACGGGCCGACAACGCACACCGCGGAGGTCGACAACCTCGACGGATGGACCCGCTTCCCGGCTACCGACTCCACCGTGCGCGTCTGCGGGCAAGAGCAGGACTCCGTCCGATGACGGCCACCGCGCAGGTCATGGGCGCACCGCTCGGGCAGCACGTGGAGTGGATCTGCTGGATTGCGCTCGTCGCCGGCGCGGTCATCGTGACAGTGGCGGGCGCCGCGTACGGGTGGCGGCGGTGGACCCAGCAGGCGGGCGAGGGATCACCCGGGATCTGGATGTTCTTCGGATTCACGCTCATGTTGACCGGATCTACCAGCACTTACCCATTCCTCTAGGCCACCGCTTCACACGACCGGACACACAGACCGACTCAGAACACGAAGGGACAGGGCACATGACGGAAAACGTGATCGAGAACCCCGCACCGAAGAGCGTGGCTATCAAGAGTTGGGGCCAGGAAGAAGTCGCCCCGCACAACTGGGCTGCCAAGGTGCTGGGCGACCAGACCGACATCCTCGAGGCGAACGGATGGCAGGTCACCGAACGTCAACGCGACCTCGCGTATCTGTCGGCGCTGGAAGCGCTTGATGCCGAGGTTCTCCGGCGGCCGTTGCGGGGGCGGGATCAGCCCTCCCCGGCGTACGCCAGCACGATTCACCAGATCACGGCCACCGAACTGCGGAAGGTCGCCGGTGAGCCGGCCCCGGTCAAGCCCTGGGAGATGGTGTCGCTGGGGCTGCTTGTGGTGGTGGCCGCGATTACGGTCGGCCTCACCTGGAAGGTGGCGCGGGACATCGCCAGTGAGTTCCTCCGGATCGACGACACACTCTGGTTGGGGCCGCAGCGCCAACAGACGGCAGCGAACTGGCTGTTCTGGCTCGGGCAGAGCGGTGCCGTCGCCGCCGCGCTCTTGCTGGTACCCGCGCTGGTCGCCGCGGTGGTCACGGTCGTGCGCCGCGCCCGACCGCGATACAGCCGTGAGGCATCGGTCCTGGTCCTCGTCGCAATCGTGGTGTGCGTGGCCACGGTGGTCGCGATGCTCACCAGCGCGATCATGCTCGCCGGGCTGAGCCGGTGACGAGATGAATCGGCATCACAGCAGGACGATCCGCGGCAGCGTCGCCGCCGCGATGGTGACGGTGACCATGTTGGCGGCCGGGTGCGGCAGCTCCGACGACAGGCATGACCATGCCGCCGAACCGATGGACTCCGGTGGCCCGACCGCAGCGTTGACGACTCCACCACCGCCGCAGCTGCCGGAACAGTTCAGCGGTGTCGATCAGAACGATCCGGAAGCGGTGATGGTCACCGCCGCGCAGGCCCTGTTCAGCTACACCCCCGCGACGGACCCGACCCAGGCCGCTGGCGCCGACCGGGCCGCAGCGCTGCTCGACGAGCGGTTCTACGCCGAGAACAAGGCGGGGTTCTCCGTGCTTGCACCGATCACCGGTGCCCAGTGGGACCGGTGGGCGAGTGAGAACGCGACCGTGACAGCCCGCGCGGCGGTGACCGGTGACAACCATCCACCGGATGCGCCGGCCCGGATCTCGCGGGTGGTGGCCGTCACCCAGACCGCGACCACCCCAGCCGGAGCAGTGCTCGATGAATCCACGCTGGCGGTCTACATGAGCGCAACCCGTCTCGGGGTGTGGCGGGTGAGCGCTCTGACCGTCCGCTGACACCGGCAGACGAAACCGACAACTGCAACGACATTCAGGAGTGATGATGACGAGTTCGACCAAGACGGTCGTGGCCACGACCCTCGGGCGAGGGGAGCGGCGATGAGTGACCGTGGAGTCAAGGATCCAGTCAATTCGGCACGCGAGGTATATCTGATCGCGGCAGTGTTGGCCATCGTCGGGGTGGTGGGCGGCGGGGTGATGCTGGCGCTGCGCCTGGGCACCGATCAACAGGTGCCGTCGAACCCGGCCGTGGTCCTGATCGACCTGGTGAAGGGCCACCTTCAGTGGTCGACCACCGCAACGGTGCTCATCACGGTGTACGCGGTGCTGGTGCTGGCGGCAGCGTTCGTGATCTTGGTGCTGGTGGCCCGCAGCCGCGGCAAGCGCACCCGCGTCGACAACAAGGCCAAGCACATGGGCCGGTTGCGGGACGTGGGATCGCTGACCGAAAAGCAGTGCCGTAAGGAGTCGGACCGGTTGGGCGTCGTCCTCGAAGAGAGTGCGGCGCCGGGGGTCCCGATCGGCAAGCACCTGTTGTCGGGGCAGAACCTGTACGCGAAGTACGAGGACATGCACGTCGACATCTGGGGTCCACGTTCAGGAAAGAGCAGCTCCCGGGTGATTCCGGCGATCCTCGAGGCACCCGGCGCGGTGCTGACCACCTCGAATAAGCGGGACGTGGTCGATGCCACCCGCGACCCACGTGAAGCCAAAGGCGGGAAGGTGTGGATCTTCGACCCGCAGAAAGTCGCTGGCGGGGAGAACACCTGGTGGTGGGATCCGCTGTCGTGGGTGACCGACGAGGTCCGGGCCGCGGACCTGGCCGCGCATTTCGCGGCCGGCGACGACGGCCTGGATGCGAAGAAGGATTCCTTCTTCGACCCGGAGGGCCAGGACCTGCTCACCGCCCTGTTTCTGGCGGCCGCGTCCGCGAAGAAGCCGATCACCCAGGTGTACACGTGGGTCACCGATGAAACGAACGTCGAACCGGTCAACATTCTCCGTAGACACGGCTACGACCTGCACGCATCCGGTCTCAGTGGCCAGTACAACGCTCCGGCGAAACAGCGCGGTGGTGTCTTCGGCACGGCCCGGAAGATGATCCGCTGCTTGAAGATGCAGTCCATCCGGCCGTGGGTGTCGACCGACGGCCAGCGAAACCGGGTACCGCATTTCGATCCGCGGGAGTTCGTCCGCTCGAACGACACCATCTACCTGCTCTCCCGCGAGGGCAACGGGTCCGCCGGACCGCTGGTAACGGCGCTGACCGTCGCGATCTGCGAGGCCGCCGAGGAACTGGCCACCCGGTCGAAAGGCGGGCGCCTGCCGGTGCCGCTGCTCGCCGCCCTGGACGAAGCAGCCAACGTCGTCCGCTGGACCCAGCTCCCAAAGCTTTACTCCCACTACGGGTCTCGAGGAATCGTGATCATGGCCATCCTGCAGAGTTACGCCCAAGGCACCGAAGTGTGGGGCAACAAGGGCATGGGAATGCTGCACTCGGCCGCCAACGTGAAGGTCTACGGCGGCGGCTGCGAAGTCGCCGTCGACGACAACTACCTCCGATCGCTGTCCACCGCGATCGGGGAGCACTGGGAATACAGCGGATCGGTCTCCTCCGGTCGCGGAGGCCGCTCCACCTCACGCCAGCGCACGAAAATCACCACCTTCACCGAGTCCGAACTCGAAGAACTGCCCCGCGGCCGCGCGATCGTCCGCTCGTCCGGAAACCGGGCCACCCTCGTCAAGACCGTGCCCTGGTGGGAAGGCCCCTACGCCGACCAGGTGCGGGCATCGATCGAACGCCACGATCCCGAAGCGAACAAGACCCTCGCCGAAGCGGTGACCCTCACCGACGACGCTGAACCGAAAGAGGTACAACCGGTATGACCAGCCTCGACGAGTTCGACCTGCCTGAACCGCCCGACGAGGACCTCGCTCCACCCGAGGATTCATGGGCGCCGCCGCTCGACGGTCACATGCCCGCACCCGCACCGGCGGGTACCCCGGCCGACGGGAACGGCGCGGGCGACGCCCTCGCGCTGTCCGACGAGCTGAGCGCCCGGATCGGGAAGGTCACCGGGACGTTGCTGAGTACGCAAATCAAGGCGATCGCCGAAACCCAGCTCGCCGAGCTACTCACCCCGGAGATCTATCAGCGGATCGAAGAGCTCTCCCGGCGTCGACTCGCCGCCGAGCTGGAGACGCACTTGGTCGCCGAGGCGCAGGCAGCGCAGGAGGCGGAAAACCCGCCGACCACAGTGTTCGGGTCGACCGAAGAGTTCGTCCGGGTACGTCTGGCCCCGGGTTACCGCCGCGACGTCGTCGACAACCGGGAAATCCGCTGGTGCCCGCAATGGTGGAGACACGAAGAAGCGATCTCCCGACTCGAAGCGCTCTGGCGCACATGGGAACACTTTCGCCGCGATCCCACCACCGGAATGAGCGTCTGGTGGCGCGACCACGCCGACCATCACATGTCGGTGCTGATGTCTTCGGACGGCCCGTTCAGCAAGTGCAGCGTTCAGCACGGCCACCACACCGTGGACAACGCCATCGCGCCGCTTCCGACCGATCCGGCACCTGCCGGGATGTTCCCCGACACCCGCGAGCTCTGACGCACGGAAGGACCAATTCTCATGGATATGCACCGCGACGACGGCATCTACACCGCCACCTGCCGCCACTACGATCACCGACCAATTTCCGAAGGACCAATCGGCGTCACCACCACCCAACACACCTCACAAGCTGCGGCATTCGACGCCCTCCACGAGTTCCTCAGCACTGCGTGGGAGGTCGGTCCCCGTTACGACATCACCGTCACCCGCGACGACACCCCACAACGGGACGTCGTTTTCGCCACTGGAGGGCCGACCCGGGTCGATCGCCTTCGCCCCGCGATCGCCGAGGCCAGATCGGCATACTCCAGCGCATGGGACATCCTCAAAGCCCACGCGAACGACCTCATCGCAGAACTGCGTGACCCGAACGCGCTCGTACACCATCCGACCCCCGAGTTACGTGATGTGGCGTGGGCCGCCAGGAACACGTACGGCGCCCGCCCCGCCATGCAACACATGGCGTACAACAGCAGCACCGGCGAAGAACTCGACCGCGCCAAGAACCTAGCCCGCGACGCCGGGCACACCGAGAACCAGATCGACCGCGCCATCCGCGCCGACCCCGATATGGACATGCACAGCCTCCGCCAGCGGTCCGCCAACATGATCCGCGACGTCCGCTCTTTCGCCACCAACTACAACCTCACCCCTGACCAGGCCAGCGCCCTCCATGCCGCGGCCGACAGGGCCGAGGACACCGTCGCCGAACTCGCGGCCCCGAGCGGTGTCCCCCCGGCTGTCCCCTCACTCGACCGAAGCACCACGATCCCGCAGGACATCACAGCAGCCGCCCGGCTCGCTGCCAGCGACTTCCCTTCCCCAGCACGGTCCGTTCTCGTCCCACCGAACCGGCCCGAACCGACCCACCACTTCATGGCCGCGCCCACCCGCACCTCCAGCCTCGACATCTAGGCCACGTCACCACAAACAACCGGTAGGGAGAACCACATGTCCGAAGGTCCCGAAGTCGACTCGGCAAACCACGAAGTCAACGCCATGATGCGGGTCGCGCTGCAACTGGCATCCCGCATGGCCGAGAAAATGGCTCGAAATCGTGAGCGTGACCTCGATCAGGCGCGCCGCGAATCGGCAGAACGTGCCCGCGAACTCGCACAACGGCTAGAGACCAGTCGCGCGGCCGCCGAGGCATACCTGCGGGCCTCGTTCGATGACCAATGGTGGAACCGTGCACAGCCCGGCGAGATCGCCGACCAGTGGCAGCACGCACAAGCGTGGAAGGAACACTCCCAGATCGCATCGGAAGCCGTCGAACGGATCCGCGCCGAAACCGCCAAGCGGTATGGCATCGACGTGGGCGCTCCGGGCGCGGACGAGAAGGTCGTCGACGCCCTGCTGCGCGATGCGGAGAACCGAAAAGCCCGCGCCGGCGCCGAACACGACCGATCCCAAGCCGACACCATGATGGCCAGTGAGATTCTCGATGAGGCCGAGCGGGCGGATGCCGAACGCGCCGAGGAGAACGAACGCAACGAGACGAACAGCGAGGACGTCGAACCGCAGGCACCTGGCGGTGATTCGCTGCGCTCGGTGGCCGACCACGACTATGACTCCGCCGAACGTCGCGGTGAGGACGCCGAGCAGATGAGGGCCGCCGGCATCGACGAAGAGGAAGTCGCCACCCGCATGCGTGCCGACCTCGACCAGGCCAGGCACCCGGTCGAAGCGGTGGCCGGCGCGGGCAGCCATCCCAAGGCCCGCAAGGGTCGGGCCAGACGTGGTAAATCTGCCGAGCGGACGATGACTGGCCGGTAAGCATGAAGCGACTGACCTGACGGAGCTGTCGCACGGCACGAAGCGGGGGTGGACTTCTAGGCCCCCGCTTCTGCGTCTCAAACGGCATACGTTCCTGACAGTCCTGTAACCGGCGTCCGCGAACGCCTCGCTCCAGATCGTTCGGGGTGTTCCGATTGACGCCCCGAAAGGAAGATCATCACCGGACGGGTCAAACGGGAACGCGCAGCTCAGGGAGTTCCGGTCAGCGGCCGGCTTTCGAGACGTGCCGGTGCGGGTTCCTTTGCGGGTCGAACGAGCCGTCGACTGAAACTGGGAAGGTGCCCGATTCTGATTTGGACAGGCACAGAGGGTGTCAATGGTCGGGCTCGACCTTGACTAACATGCAGTCTGCATGAAGTAATGCAATATGCATGACATCGAACGCACGGCCAATCTTCTTGGCGCAGCGTCCCTGGCGCTCACCGACCTGGCCCTTGGTGGAGCGACTTCGGTGAGACGGCTGAGCGCGAGCAGTTCCGCAGCCCTGGTCTCACTGTTCGCCAATCCGGGGCTGAGCGTCAGCGAATTGGGCAGGAGGGTGGGGCTGAGCCAGCCGGCGGCCGCTCGGATGGTGGACTCACTGGAGGCTGATGACCTCGTGGAACGAATTCCGAGCCCTGCCAACCGGCGGTGGATGACCGTGCGGCCGACCCAACAGGGAAATCGGCTAGCGCAGCAGTTGCTCAGGGGCCGCAGTGCTCCGCTGGTTGACGCCGTCGCCAAGCTCGACGAGGAAGACCAGCAGGCGCTGGCCGCGCTGTTGGAGAAAATCCTGGCGCACGTCTACGAGGAGACGGGACAGGGCCAGCGCATCTGCCGCCTCTGCGATCGAAAGAGTTGTACCCGTTCGGCCCCGTGCCCGATCGGACTGGCCGAACGCGCAGAGGACAGATAACTCATGGGTATCGCCCTGGCGCTGGTCTCGGCCCTGAGCTACGGGATCTCCGACGTGATCGGCGGTCTGGCGTCACGGCGCATCTCATTTGTGCGCGTCGCTCTCATCGGGCAAGTCGGCGGTCTGTGTGCCACTGCCCTCCTGATGCTCGTCATTCCGTCCACCCCAGCGCAGGGCGCCGACTTGACCTGGGGTGCGGGCTCAGGTGTCGGTACCGGACTGGCCATGGGGTTCCTCTTCCGCGGCCTCAGTCGTGGTGCAATGTCCGTCGTTGTGCCTCTCAGCGCAGTCGGCGGCGTCGCGCTGCCGGTCCTCGTCAGTGTCGCGTTCCTCGGCGACAAGCCGCCCTGGCTGACCTGGGCAGGCATCCTGATCGCACTGCCGGCGTTGTGGTTCATCAGCACAAGCACCGACGGGTCCGGCTCTGCATCGCGCCCCGCCGTCTATGACGGTCTCGCCGCGGGCGGCGGCATCGCCATCCAGTACCTATGTCTCGCACAGGCGGACGCGTCCTCGGGTCTGTGGCCCATCCTGAGCGGACGCGCCGCGGCTATCGCGACGATCCTGGTTGCTGCGGTTGCGCTCCTGCGGAGTGCTACCGCGCGAAACACTCCAGCTACGCCCCCCTCAGCTCTGGCGCTCAGCGTCGGTGCCGGCGTGCTGGCCGCAACCGCGCTTGCCGCCTACCTCTACGCGCTCCGAACCGAGTTCGTCACCGTCGCTGTCGTCTTGTCCTCGCTCTACCCGGTCGTCCCGGTGATCGTGGGAATCGTGTTCCTCCACGAACGTCTCCGGCGATCTCAGGCACTCGGATTGGCCGCGGCGCTCACCGCGACAGTTCTCATAGCCGTGGCGTGAGCCCGGTACGCAAGATTGCGGTCCTCGCACTCTTCCCGACGACCCGTTCGCCGTTCCCTAACGGCTGCTCTGCCGGCCACACCCGCGAACTGAGGACATCGGATTCGTGGTGTTCTCCTACGGGCCACAGGATTCGGACGGGTACGGGGCGAAGTTCGAGCAGTTCCACTAGCGACGTTCCACTTACCGATCCTTCTCCGGGGCTCAGGCTCGTACCCAGTGGTCGTCGCACCATCGCCACAAGGCTGGCTCGTCGTCGACGTGAGCGACGTCGTTGTTCAGCCACCACGTCGCGTCCGGGTTCCACCCGGCGAGGACAGTTGCACCCTTGTTGTCTGCCAATGGGATTGCGAGACCGGGTGTGGTCAGGTAGCCGTGCAAGGTGAGGTGCACGGCGTCGTAGTCGTTGGCCACCGCAGTCCAGTCGGGAATGAACCAGTCGTGATGTTCGCCGGTGGTGTGGAACCAATCGGAGCGCTTGGACTCGCGGACGGCCAAGGGGTACGCGTCGACCAAGCGCGCCCAGTCCGTCGGATTCGTGATCTCGTAGACCCGGGGTGTGCGGCGGACAGTGACCGGCCAGACCCGCGCTTCGTCCCCGCCGAACGAGTCTTCTTCCAGGAGCAGTTCCAGTGCGCCCACGTCATCCCGTGCCCGGCTGGTTTCCAAGGCGGCACTGGGTAACGGTGTCGACCACCATTCCCCACTGATGGCGTTGTCCGGACGTTCTGCGCGCGAAGTGCGAAACCGTGCTTCCATCGCGAGGACGTGGTCGCGCCATTGATCGAGGCCGACAGCAGTACTGCGGTAGGGCAGCGTCGATTCCGGCCACTCCTCGTCCGGAGGGAGTTGGCCGATCATCCGCTGGTTGTCGAGGTCGACTGGCTCCGCCCACCACCGGGTGAGCGGGGATTCCAGAACGGTGGCAGCGACCGGATGTAAAGCCTCCACGGTTTCCGGCGTGGCGAACATGAGATCGTCCTCGTCCGGCGGTTGCCAGTACCGTGCCCAGTTTGTCGCGATAGCGAGAGCGTTGAGTAGGTCCAGTTCGGACAGCCCCGAGATGGCTTGAACATCGACTGCCGCGATCCTCTCGAGCACGTCCGCAGGTGTTCGTGGATGGGCGGCTCGCTCGTCCGTATTGCACATGTACGCGACGTTCGCGCAGAAGAATCGTCCGCGTGGTGACGCGAGAACGAGAGTGACCAGGTCCATCAATGAACGCTACCGAACCCGTGCTGTCCGTCGCACGCAGTTCCCCGCGGTGGAGTTCTGCCCGTTCATACTCGAACGGTGTCGCAGCCGTAAGCGGATCCGCTTACGGAACCACCTGTCCCGCCGGCGCGCTGTCGGTCGGAGTGCCCCGCTGGTGGTTCCGTTTACGGCATCGGTCTAGCCGGACGGAATACGTGCCCCTCGGGCGGCTGCACCAGCTACTGGTCAGAACTGGTGCAGCCTCGACGACTCTGATGGTCCGGAACATCGGAGTGTCTGCCATCTGGGTACCCCGTGCCGCGCGGGCACACGCGGGACCGGGCCCGGGATCGTCGCCGGCACCCTGGACATCACCCCCCGGGCAGGCGCGTGCGCTGATCGACGATCATGCCCGCCTGGTGGGGGTCACGTTGCGCGTGCTGGCCCGGTCGATTACCGACGGGTCGGTTCATCCCACCGAACTGCTGACGGCTGAGGCTCAGCGCCCCGACGCGCCCTGACACCCCCGTCGCCTCCCGACGACGCTCGCTCAGCGCCGGTGTGAGCCGTCATCGACGACCTTTTTCGCGACCTCGGCCAGCGGGGTGTTGGATTGCTGGGACAGTTTCACGAGCATCGTGAACGCCGGGTCCGCGCTGATGCAGAAACGCTCCATCAGCATGCCCTTGGCCTGACCGATCAGGTCCCGGTTCACCAGGGCGGAGCGCAATTGCAGTTCGCGGCGGTCGGCGAGAATCGCGATGGCCGCGTGGGCGGCGAGCACCTCGCCTATGGTGACGGATTCGTCGTCGAACGCGTGGGCGGTCATCGCGAGCACGTTCAGGGCGCCGACGATGTCGGTGTGGGTGTACAGGCGGAAGGAAACGGCGCTGCGCACCCCGGACCCGACGGCCTCCCGGGTGTACTCCGGCCAGCGGGTTTCGGATTCGAGGTCGTCACTGCGGACGACCGCACCGTCGACGGCCGCGTCGACGCAGGGGCCCTGCCCGTATCGGACCTGCACCGCATCGAGTTCGGCGGGCAGCGCGCAGGTGGGGGCCAGGGACTGGAACTTACCCTTGCCGGCGATGGTGAGGATGTCGGCGCTGGCGGCGCCCGGGATCAGCTCCACCGCTGCCTTGGTCACCGCGTGCAGGGTGTGATCGAAATCCGCCGGGGTGGTGAAGGACCGGGCCAGCTCGGCCATCATCGTCCCGAGAGTCTTGTGATCGAAATCGTCCATCCGTCACACCATCCTGGCCTCGCACGAGACGCCCGTGCATCTCAGCACCAGCGGGCAGGCAGGACCGCCCGAAGGCGTTTTACGTCTCTCGTCGAACATTACGCCGCGATCGACCCTGCGCCGCGTGACCAGCCGGTAAATTGAGCCGTTCTGCGGTAGAGCAGCCCGCCTGTATCCAGCGGCAGGGAATGTTCTCGGAAGGCTGCAGCGGCCGATCGGGTCACGCCGCCTGTCGACAGCCGCCTACAGCCTGACCCTGATCCGGGCTTCGAACGAGGACCGCACCCACCGGGGTGCGGTCCCGCGGACTAGTTAGACAGGCCGCACATTCGTGGCCTGCGGGCCCTTCTGTCCCTGGCCCACCTCGAACTCCACACGCTGGTTCTCATCGAGCGACTTGAAACCGCTGCCCGAGATTTCCGAGTAATGCACGAAGACGTCCGGAGTTCCGTCGTCGGGCGCGATGAAACCGAAGCCCTTCTCGCCGTTGAACCACTTCACAATGCCCTGCGCCATGCCGATACTCCCTAAATGTCGATCCGGGCACTCACATCGAATTCCCGATCTCGATACCTCTGATCCTGCCACGCAAGGGGTCAGCGATCGG
Source organism: Rhodococcus mengyinensis (assembly GCF_048381435.1). Lineage (NCBI taxonomy): Bacteria > Bacillati > Actinomycetota > Actinomycetes > Mycobacteriales > Nocardiaceae > Rhodococcus > Rhodococcus mengyinensis. The sequence goes on from NZ_JBLWIT010000117.1 coordinate 98,044, forward strand.
TGAGGAGGGAGGTCATCAGGTTGCGGGCGACGTCGGCGAGTTTGGTGTTCGTGCGCTGCGACTTTTCCACTAGTTGGTGGAAGGCCTCGTCCGCGGTGATGCGGTGGATCGCCATGAGCACCCCCTTGGCCTGGTCGATCTCGGCGCGCGAGACCAGGGCGGTCTCAAGTTGGGTGACGGTTTCCGCGGTCGCCTGCCAGCGGCGGGTGTTGCTGATCGCTGTCGACGCGGCGGTGGTCAGCAACCGCATCAGCTTCTCGTCGATCGGATCGAACGCTGCGGCCCGGTAGCTGTAGATGTTGAACGACCCGAGCAGCTCACGCTGGCCGGCGCCGTCGACGAGCACCGGAACCGACAGAGATGCGCGGATTCCCGCGGTTTCTGCGGCGGCGGAGAATTCGGGCCACAGGTCGGTGTGCTCGCCGACCACGGCACGGACCGGTTCCTGGGTGCGGGCGGCGTCCAGGCACGGACCCCGGTCCGCCGCGTACTGCTGCTCATCGAGTCGCACCGCCGCCTCGTCGGTGGCGGCGATGGTGCGCGAGCTGGCCTCCTCGATGCTGGTCACGCTCACCGCGTCCGCATCGGGCAGCACACCAAGCGCGGTCTCGGCGAGCCGACCGAGCACCGTCTCGAGCGGCTCCGCCACCCGGGTGGCTGCCCGCAACTCGTCCAACGCGCCGGTGACGGCGTCCAACGCGGCACCGACCTTGATCACCGAGGACGTACCCGGGAACTCCTCAACCATGTCAGCCATCGCCTTCTGCCTTCGATCGTGTCGATTGCGAGTGTCCCACGAACAAACAGATCGCCGATCCTCTGCGCGGGACGGCACAACAACTGCGCCCCCTGCGTCCAGTCAGGCCCCCGAGCCGATACAAAGGGCCAGTGACGACCGCACTCGTGGCACCGTTCCCTCACCGGTTGCCGATCCGTAATCGGTGCCCGTTGTTACGCGCGGAGTGTGACGATGCGGTTGGCGTCGCGATCGGGTTGTATCCACCGATATCCGCTCAGTGGCACCGGAATGTCGGTGTCACTGTGGGGCAGGATCTCGATGTCGTAATGCCCGATGGAGGGGCAGGCCAGGTTCTTCCATTCGGTGAGGTAGCCGGCGAGTTCCCGCACCGCGGGACTATCGGGGCCGGTGGTGGCCAGCAGGCGGCCCCAGGCGACGAGGGCGATGCTGCCGTGCTGGTCCGCGATGCCACAACCGGCATGCACCTGCGGGGTCGGGCCTGCAGTTTTGACCGCGATGTGCTGGAGGTGCGGCGCTTGGAGTGCGAGGAAGAAGTCGACGGCCCATGCCTGGCTGGGTTGACATCCGAGACCGGTGTCGAGCAGGTGCTGCTCCTCGGTCAGTTGCACGCGGTGTGCGGCGCCGCGGGGCCGGTGAAGAGCGTCGCCGTCGGCGAGCATGAAGTTCGAAGCGGCGGTGAATGAGCCGTGCCAGTGTCCCGGCTCGGGCCCCTTTTGGAGTCGGCACAGGGGGTGCGCTTCGCCGTGGCGTAGTGGAACAACAGCGACACCGTCCTCGGTCAGGCAGTCCCACCACAGCGGCGGCACGGTCGCACACCCCACGGTTGCGATCAACCGGTCGAAGGCCCCCCGCAGCATTTCCGGGTCGTCACCGCCGTCACCCGCACGGACCTGCACATTGGTCGCCCCCGTGTTCGCGAGCACGGCTGCGGCCCGAGCAGCTACCTCGGGTTTCGAGTCGATCGTCACCACGCTTCCGGTAGCGGTGACCAGGTGCGCGAGCAGGGCAGCGTTGTAGCCCGTCGCCGTGCCGATCTCGAGGACACGATCACCGGGTGCGATTAACAGAGCGTGCAGCATCAGCAGCATCAGGGAGGGCGTCGTCGACGAACTCGATGGCATGCCGTTCTCGGCGATAAGGGTGGCGAGTGCCTGGTCGCTGTAGATGGCGGCCGCCGCCTCGGATGTGAGGGGCTTGGAGGCATCGATCCAGTCCGGTTTCCCCTGCGCTCGAAAGCGATCGACATAAGACGCTCGGTCCACGGACTTGAACGCTTCGGCAATTCTCTCATCGAGTTCCGGGAGCGAACCCAGGACGCCGCGCTCAAACGATGCGCGAATCTTCGGCGTTCCGTTGTCCGTCAAACTAATTCCCCCTTTTCGACCCGTGCCGTCATGATGCCCGCTCCATCGCGTTGCAGCCGGAGGTTCGCAGGCCCGGTCAGGGATCCGTTAGCGGAGAGATCTCGGGCAACGCCATGTCACCGCGCGGCGCAACACTGGTTAGGTAACGCTCCGCAAGGGGTCGATCAAAAGGGCCCCCACTGTCTTGCCTGACGCCTACCCGATAACGCCTCGCCCTGCAGGGGCTCGTCAGCTCGGGCGCTCGGGCCGCAGGCTTGGATGATGGATCGGGACTGTCTCGCCGCTGGCAAGGGTTACTGTGACGTGCAGTTTCTCTCTCCAGCGCGCGCGGAGCACCGCAAACACGACTCCGTCGTCGGCTCCGACACCTCCGGTGTCTGTATCGAGCGACGACCTCACTTCGAACTGAGACACGCCTTCGGCAGCGATTCCGGCCAGCGCCATCCATCCGAACTCTGGTGGTTCCTTCGCGACGGACGGATCGCCGGATTGATGGACGTTCAACCGCTCCAAGTACGAAGCCCGAAATGAGCGACCGAATCCAACGCGGGGATTGGGTACCCCGAGGATGACGGAAGCCTCCGGTGAATCTTTCCCTGGCCGAACAAGAACCGCCCAACGGGTCGTACCTGCGGCGAATACGACGGCGAAATCGGAGTCGCGCTCGATGAGCCGGACTGGACCGAATCGCTCTCCGGCCGTGGTGCGGTGCATCAAGGGGACTGCTTCGCTCGCAAGCCTCACCGCTGGGTGGGTGCGTAGGTCTTCGTCGATTCTGTCGCGAACCGGAAACAACGTGCTCCCCGGTTCGTCATCCGGTGTGCTCGACGATATTCGGATGCTCATGAACCCTCCAGAACGTGCCCTGAGACCCGATGGATAGTCAGTCCGTACATCGTAGAAGAACAGCCGGCGTGGAATCCGGCGATGTAACCGATCGGTGCGGACTGCATGCCATAAGACGATCCCTAATCGGGGCGACTACTGACCGAACGTGAAGCGCAGGTTCTCGCGTTGATGAGTTCGTTCACTCGCTTGCGCATGCGGACTGTCGTTTCTCCGTCCGGGACACCGGTCACCCAACTGACTACGCAGGTCGGGGATGTGCCCCTATCGTTCAGTGCCATCGTTCCCGCGTGAACGGTCGTGACCGGCATGAGTGCGTGGGGGTGAGTCGAGAGGGGAGGGGATCGGGGAACCCGGGCGCCGCACTGCCTCAGATGGTGGTTCTGCATTGTCGAGCGCGACGAGCCGCCGCAACGCTTCCTGTTCTGATGTGAGTGTCGATGTTGTCGTGCGGCTCTGCTCCGTCGACGCTTCGTCGTGCGCGGAATCCGGCACCGACAGCCGCGGCTGTTGAGGGGCGTGGATGGTCGCGAGCTCGGTCTGCACGGCGTACTCGATGTCGAGTGCCCGGCGCAACTCACCTGCCGCGCGATGCGCATCCGCGATCGCCTCCATCGCCTTCATCAACTGCCGCAGCAACAGCATCGCGGACACGCTCTTCGGGAGATGCCCACTCGTCTGCATCACGATCAGCGCGGCACCACCCGCAGACATCGCCCCCTTCGGTGCCCGGTACGCCCGGTACGCCGGAAGCTGCGCGGACCGAGCGAGCTGACGCGCCGCCGCGGCCAACGGTCCCGGTGTCGGTTCGATCTTCGCGGACCACGCCGCGAACACCCCGGCGGTACGGCCGGCGGCGCGTGCCCACTGTGCCCGGTCCTCGAGCGGGATGGATCGCAGGTAGGCGTTCCACTTTCCAATGTCCGCGGTAGCGCGGTCGAGCAGCTTCGGGTCGAGCTCCTGACTCTCCCGTCCCGCCCGTACCGTCGGCAGGTCGCGGCGAGCCGCGTTCCATTCCGCGACTGCCGCCGACGACGCCTGTGGGCTGTCCTCCCACTCGCTGCGCAACCGCGGCAACGTCAGATCCTTCGCGAGATGTCCACCGCCGTAGAAGACCGGAGTCTGCCCAACGACAGGCCGAACAGCGACCTTGTATCCGACCACGACGTCGCTTCGCCCCGACGCGAACCGGGGCCGCGCGACCAATCCCTGCCCACGCAGCCGACGCACGAACTCCGCCTCCGACTTCGACGCAGTCGCACACGCCCGGACACGGCGCGCGAGAAGCTCGCGGTCCAACTCAGGGGCACCCTCACGCTCGGCACGATGCTTCTCGGCCCGGTGGTAACCGCGCTCGCCGGAACCCGTTACACGAGAGGCAATAACCGCGAGTCCGTGCTTGCGTTCCAGCTCGCCCGCGAGCTCACTCGCGCGCTTCTTCGACCGCCACAAGTCGACCTTCGTACCGTCCTCGCGCACCACGGACGCCGCGATGTGGATGTGGTCGTTGCCTTTGGTGGACACACCGTGCCGGACCGCGGCCCAGCGGGCGGGGGAGCGGCCGGAGGTCTCGGTGAACCCCATGCCGTCCATGAACTCCTGCGCTATCGCGCCCCACTTCTCGTCGGTGAGCTGCCCCTCGTCGACGTGCAGCGAGAGCGAGCAGTGCCACACATTCGCATCCCGCCACGGGTCGATCGGGTCCCGGACCTTCTTGCCGTGCGAGTCCCGCACATCCTCGCCATTGGCGTTGCGGAGGTAGTTCGGTTCGCGGACCTCGGTGCCGAAAACCCGGCGCGGCTCATCGATCTGGCGGGCAATCGCGATCGCGTCCTGGTGCGATAACTCGTTGTCGTCGTGCCATGCCATGATCGCCGGATCTCCCGCCACCAGGTGCGGGTCGGTGTGCTCGTTCGACCGGCCTGGGCCTTGCAGGTACGACAGCAGGCCGGTCATCTTCTCACCGTTGGTGATCTTCACGATCATCGCGCGTCGAACTCCTGCAGAATGCCGTCGATTCGCATCGCAACCCGTCGCACCTCGCCGAGCGTGACACCGAGATTCTCGGGCAGATCCCCGGTGGCGTTGGTGGCCTTCGCCATCTGGTTGACGTTGATCGAAATCGCCGACAACAACCGGAACGCGCCGAACAATTGCTCTGCGAATTCACGGCGCTCCGACGCGGTCTCAGAGTGCTCCGCCAGGGCGGACTCAACGAGCAACCGCGGGACACTCACTCGCGCATGCTGCGCCTTCGCCAGCAGCGCCGACTCCTCCTCGGGAGTCACCTTCACCACATGCCGGGCATGCCGGCCCCCGTCGACGTTCGCACGGCGCTCACGCCGGAATCGGCGCGGACGATCAGCGGTCTCATCGCTCATCGTCGTCACCTCTCAGTTCGGCCCAGCGCAGCGCCCCCACCACGTGGGGCTACACGAGAGTGTCTCAGGTCCAGAGCGCAGCGTCCAGACCTGACCCCAACTTAGGGCACCTAAGTTTCCATCTTGCTCCGCCGGGGCTCGATCAGTTGGCACGCAGCGCCTGCGTCGTGTGCCCGTTCTTGAAAGAAGTACAGGACGAGCGCAGCGAGTTCATTTGCGCGGTTTTCCGGCCATCCCCACCTGTGGTGCGGACCCAATTGTGGGTGCCTGAGATCGAGCGGAGCGGGATAGGGAATCTCGGGCATCCACACGAGGATCTGGGCGCTCCACACTTGTGGTCGGCCGACCCCTGAACAGGGCGACAGAGGGCCGCGCTGCGCGCGTCCGACGCGACTTCGCCGCGGGGGAGTTGTCCCCAAGTGGGTACCGGGCTTAACGGCATTGGGCACACACGACATTTCTCCGCTCCGCTGTGTCGTGTGCACACAACGCCTACCCGGACACCCACCCGGGGCAACGGAATCCGAGCGCGACTCGCCTCGCGCACACGCCGCGTGTACGGCTCGAGATTCGCGCGCAACGTCTATACGATCGACCGCATGGAGAACCAGTCGCTGGAAACCGAATTCGCCGCTCTCGATGAACAGATCCGACGAGAAGCCGAGAAGAAGATGCAAGCGATCCGCGTCGTCGCCACCGCACACAAAACTCTCGCCGACACCCGCGAGGAGTTCGCGCGCACGGATGCGGCCAACAAGAAGGCCTTGACCGACGCGATCGCCGACGCCCGCAGCGCCGGATTCACCGACGCCGACCTGAAGCGGTGGCAGGCCGATGACAGCAAGACCAACCGACGCGGACCGCAACGCCGGCCCCGCAAGAGCGCCCAGAAAGAACAGTCGGCGACACCGGCCAACAGCGGAGCGGCCACCGCCTCACCCGAATCGGCGGAGGACAAGCTCGCTGCGTCGGCCTGACCAAAGTCTCACGCCATCGTGCCACTGACACTGCATGTGTCGGTGGCACGCTCATGTTCATCACTTCGGGGGGATCTCGATGAGCGATGCCGCGATCGACAAACAGGACAAACCATCAAACGGTGATCGCCACGCTCACGTGCGCGATAAGCGCTTCCTCATCACAGTTACGGGACCGCTTCTGGGGACACTATGGGCCGCGAACCTTGCACCCGATCACCCAATCTCGGCAGTCCTCGGCGCACTGATCATCTTCGCCCTGGCCGCGCTCATGGTGAAGAAGGCTTCCCCGATCGGGCCGGCCTGGAATGTCCGCGCGGAGTTCGCCCGCGGGTTCCGCTGGCTGGGTCTCGGGCTGGTACGGATTCGGGATCGACAAGTAGCGGTGCGCGCTCAGCTGATGTGGATCGTGGTCATTCCCACTGCGCTCGCACTACTGGACTATCACTACCTCTCAGAACTGATCAGCGAGGCGTTTCCCGTAGTCGACCCCGCAGAGCTTGCCGCGCAGGAAACTCGGCATGCGAATGTGAAAACTCTAGGGCTCTATGGCGCGCTTGCCGCATCGTTTCTCGGTGCAAGCCTCTTCGAGGAAATCGTCTTCCGCAGCCTCCCACTGATCGTGCAGCGATGGCGACCGCACGCCACGATCCTCATCGCGATCACCGCTGCCGCATCCACCGCCCTGTTCGCGCTAGTGCATTCGAACTTCGGCACCGGCAACGTCGTTTCGGCGTTCATCGGCGGCGTGGTCTACGTTGCACTCGCGCTCTACACCCGGTCGCTCTGGCCATCGATCATGGCCCACGGCATCTACGACGCGATCATCATGGTGAGCTGGGCGATGTAGGCCAACCACAACAACACGCAGCGAGCGCCCCGATCCGGTCACAGGTCGGGGCGCTCGCTCGCTGCGTCACCGCTTGTGTCCGACCTGTCGGTCCCTGCATCTATCCTCGCCGGTAACAGCACCCGGAACCGGTTGAGTGGAGGACACCCTGAGCGTCACCAGCGGAATTTCCCCGCTCCCGGGTATGCCCGTTCCCTCGACAGATGCGGAGGACGAACAGCTAGCTCTGATCGGACAGCCACAACCGGTGCGCGTTCCTGCACGACTGTGGCGATCGTGGCTCACCGAGCCCACGATCGTCGCTCGGTTCGAAGCGAAAATCTATCGGCGTGCCGACGAGCTGTGCACTGTCTGGACCGGAAGTGTCAGTTCAACAGGCCACGGTTCGTTTCGTGCGGCGAGCCTTCCCGGCGCGTCTCGACGTGGCACCGTGCCCGCGCATCTGTTCGCCTACCAACTCGAGTACGGGGTGATCCCGAGACTGGGGTGGTCCGGTGCCGATGATGCGGTGCTGTGCCATCAATGCGACTTCGCCGGTTGCGTCAATCCACACCACATGCGCCTGGGCACCAACGCCGTCAACCGCACCGAGTACTACCTGCGCCGCCGGAACCTCGCCAGTCCACTCGCCGACATCCGCGGTCCCGCCGGGCGCACCCGCGCCGTCGCCGCCGCCGTCCGCGCCGGCCTCGCGCACGGCGACGAACCCGACCGCATCGAGTTACGGATCCGCCGCGCCGAAGCCGCCGGCCTGCCACTGACTCTCTGGTGATTCACGGTGCGTCGCACAGACCCAGGTGCACGCACACGGCTGATGCGCAGAGGGTGTTCGGGGCTCGATGCCCCGAACACCCTCCATCCCCTCCCGAACGCGCCCCCGGAACTCCACACTTCCGGGGACGCGCCAGGTCATAACTAGGCGAGGTCGATGTCCTCGGGCCGCAGCTCGCCGCTGATCACCTTCTCCACATTCGAGAGGGTGTGCCCGTTCTCGGTGAGCATCCCGAGGTACTCGCTCACGTACTGCGGCCGCGACCGCCATGCGTCCTTCGCCATCCGCGACTCCATCGCCGCGACAGTGAGCGCGAAGGTAAGCATCCAGGCGCGGGACTCGCTGGCGGCCGTCGCTGCGGCCGCGATCTTCTTCTTCGCGTCGTACGTCGTCCAGGTCTTGTCACCCATCAACTCCGGCAGCAGATCGGACGAGTGGAACTCCGACAACTGGTGCGGTGCGAGCGCGACCATCATCGCCGTCCACATGGCGGCGTTCTTCGGGGGCTTGTTCGCCGACAGCATCTCGCGGATGAACTCACGCCTCACGTCGGTAGCGGACTCGGCCAACTTGTTCAGCTCCCGTACCCGACGCCGCTGCACCCGCTTCGCCTCCTCCGCCGCCAACAGTGCGGCCTCGCGCGCTTCCTCGTCCTCCGGCAACGGGTTGGTCGGGTTGAACCCGGCAAGCTGGATCGCCCGGTTGAACTGGTAGCGGCCACCGTTGACCGGAACCAGGCCGGCCTCCTCGGCACGCAGCACGTCGAGGAAATAGAACTGCGGCACATACACGTCGCGTTCCTCGACCGAGTTCGCGTGCCGCAGCCCTTCCTCGGGTTCGACGTCCGGGTCGTCGAAGGTGTCCCAGTCGATGTCACCCTCTTCGACCGGCTCTCCGGACTCGACTTCGACGTACATCGTGTCGGTGCGCACCCACACGCCCCACAGGTCCGGCCGCTGCCGCACCTGCTCCTCGGTGATGTGCGCGCGCGGGTCCGCCTCGGCGTCCTCGGCGGTGGCGATGTACCGCCAGTGGATCTTCGAGTCGTCGCGGTAGCCGGGATCGCCGTCGAGCACGGTGAACCCGGCCTCGGCGTACGGGGCGGAGCGTTCGGCGCGGGTCGCCTTCTCCTTCCGGTCCGCCAGCAGCATGCGGGCCTGGTAGTCGAACGAGTGGCGCTGGCACTGCGCCAACATCTCCACGGCCTCGGTGTCACCGTCCGCCTCGAACTTCGCCACGATCGCGGCCTGTTCGAGCGTCAGGCCCTGTTCCTCGAGGCTCGCGCGCGCGGCGTCGCGGCGTCCGACGGCGCCGAGCAGCTTGACCGCCTTCCGCTTCACGCTCAGCTCCTTCGAGACTCGTTCCACCGGCACCCCGAGGTCGAGCATTTCGGCGATCCCGGCGGCGTTCTGCGCGGTCGTCAGGCCGGTGCGGTGGTTGTTCGAGTTCATCTGCTCGCTGATCCGGGCGATGGCACGCTCGATCTCGTCGGTCGTGTCCTGCGAGCGCACCAGCACGGGGATGGTGTCGCGGTCGGTGGCGATCGAGGCAAGCACTCGGCGCTGTCCGTCGATGACCACCAGGACACCGTCCTCGCGGCGGTTCGCGGTGATCGGGTGCAGCACACCGTGCTCGCGGACCGACGCCACGAACCCCGGTGTCGCCTCGAGGTCCACCTGGTCGCGCACGTTCTTGCCGACGTCGAGGGTGTGCGGGTCGACCTCGATCAGCTCGACGCCCACCGGTTGCTGTGTTGCGGTCATGATGTCCTTCTCCTGTACTGTCTCGGGCGAGAACACCGGGCAGATAGTTGCTGCCCGGTGTTCTCTTGTTTCCGGTGGTTCCTCGTCAGCGGGAGGCCGGTGTATCGGCGGAGCCGTACGCCTGCCGTGCCATCTGCCACCCGACGGCGAAGCCGTCGTTGAAGGTGTCGAGTTCGGCGGCCATGTAGCCGAACTCGATTCCTGCGCGTTCGGCGAGCACGTGCAGCGGCTCGTCGTCGCTTTCGCCGCACGACGCGAGCACACCGGCGGTGAATCCCTGCTCGCGGATGATGCGGACCGTGTCCTCGGTCATTTCGGTCTCCTGGGTTGTCAGCGGAAGGTGATGGATTCGCGCGTCGGGTAGACCCGCACGAATCCGGCGGCGGCGACGGCGTACGCGACCTCGCCGTAGAACAGGACGTCGCCCTTGCTCAGCGATCGGTGCCCCTCGGCCCGGTACCGGCGGACCACGTCGAGTCCGACAAGCTGGGGGCCGGGTTCGTTGAACGCCTCAAAGACCTCCTCGAGGTTCACCTCCAGGTCGCGGCGCGGATCCATCTCGAACCGGGCCACCTCGCGCAGGGGGTCGCCGTCGGTGTAGCCGATGAGCATCGCGTCCCGTGCCTCGTTGTGCAGCACCCGCATCGGCACACTCGGCGCTCCCGGTGTCACATTCATCTGAGGTTCCCTTCGGTGGTGATGGGACCGGACCTTTCCGGTCCCGGTCGTGTGAGTGGTGTCCGTCGTGTCGGTGGGAACCGGGC